>JBOFWC010000035.1:0-2770 GCA_051653405.1 Proteocatella sp.
AGGCACTAACGCGATGAAAAAAAGAGAAAGGATTATAATTGAAAATGCACAGCTTATAGCTGAAATGAATAAAAATATTAAAACTCTTTCAGAAAAAGGAATGAAAATTAAAGATTTTTCAGCAGCGAAGGTATCTGAACGGACACCAATAAAACGTTTTGAAAAAATGATGTCTTTTCAACTTTTTCCAACTACTGAAAAAAAAATCATAGAAGGAAAAATGAAAAATAAGACTAAGTATTCTAATGAATTAAAAGATATGGATTTATGCAATGAAATGTATGAAGAAATAAAGAATGTAGCACCTTTTTCCAAAGCGTTGTTAGTAAAAACGGTAAATAAAACACCACGTGTGACATCAAGAGAACTTTCAAGCTTTTTAAGTGAAACAATGACAATTTCTGATATTAGATGGGCGGTAGCAGGGTATAAAAATCAAAAAGATAGAAGTATTTGCCCAATGTGTGGGCAAAATCTTAGCGAAAAACGTGCAGTAGTTTTATTTGAAAAGTTGGGGGAGTATGTAATTCAGAATCGTGGTGGAAATATTAGGATATTTTGTGACAAGCTGAGGTTTTTAGCTAGTCAACTTCAATTACTTGAGTTGAAAAGTAAAGTGAAGATATTTGTTGAAATAATCAATAAGTTAAAAGCAAATGGACTATTATTGAAAAAAGAGATGGTTCGATTGGAAAAAGGGTTATTGTGGAATGATTTTCAAGATGAAATGCTAAATTCAATAGTGAAAAAGATATATCAAAAGGTTGATAATCCTTATATCGATATCAATTTATCTGCTGAAGAAAATGATTGCATTATTTTAGCCAATAATGTAGTAAAGAATATTAATAATTTAGGAAAAATACTTATTCAAGTTCGTGAAAGATTAGATAAGAAAATTGATAAAAATTTAAGTATGGATGATATGTGGAAAATTTTTGAATTATCGTATGGTGTTTATAGGAGTGAAGCAGAAAATATTCGAAATAGTTCTGTAACATATTATAAAAACAATAAGAAATTGGCAGAGTTAAATCAGAAAATTGATGATTGTTACAATCAAAGTAGGCTAAATGATGTAAATGATTATTTGGCAAAAATGAATACTAATATTAAAATTGAAGTTAATCAAAGCAGATATTATATACGGCTAAAAGACTTTAAGGCAAGGGAATATGAAAAGGATAATGAAACAATATTTAGCGAAGGAGAGCAAAGAGCAATTGCTTTTGCGTATTTTTTAGCTGAGCTTAAGGGTTTAGATCCAACTTTCATCAAAAAAATAATTGTCATAGATGATCCTATTAGTAGTATGGATTTAAGTAGGAAATCAATAATATCTCATCAAGTGGCAGAAATTATGAATAATAATGAGTTGCAAGTTATTGTGATGACTCATGATATTAGCTTTGTCGAGAGAGTAAATGAATTTTTAGATTCAAAGACATCTTGTAAGTTGCTGGAATTGAGATCAGGAAAGACGGATTTTATACCATTAGTGATAAAAGATTACCTAACAGATGATGAACATGTGTATGAAGAGTTTATTAAAGATGCAGAGAAATCAAGTGATGCATTCAGTAAAATTATTGCATTTATGTCACTTCGCCCATACGCATATGTAAAAAAGGTATCTGAGGAAGACTATAATAAAATTGAAAAAATGTCTACGTATTTTGCACACACAAAGTATTCATATAATAATAGAGTGATGTACAAAGAAACAGATTATAATAACATACGACTAAAGGAATATGTACAACTAGTTTCAAGTATGACAGCAATTGATGTAGATAAAGAAAAACTAGTAGAGACGTATTCCTTTCAAGGATTTGATTTTGATTCTATTGTGAATCTGTATTTAAGTATTTCAATAGATTCTATGAAAAGTGTAAGAAAAAAAGCTTTATTAATGAGACCATTAATTGAAGCATGTTTTTTTCAATTAAGTTCTAAAAATAAGTTTGATCCTGAACATATTGGCAAAATGTATAAGAATACAATTAGTGCGAATAGAGATGATCCAGAGAGAAAAGAAATTTGTCGAGAGTTGAAAGAACTTTATGATGGATCTAAAAAATATCATCATGGTGCGGATGATGGCTCTCTACTTGGAATATCATGGATAAATCCAAATGAAATAGTGTTTTTTGATGAAAGAATGAGACATATTATCTCTATGATAAGGGAAAAAGGAATATTACGTACATTAAGTGCCTAAATGTGACGAAATACAATTAATCTTTTGATATAAAAGTGTGAAAGTATATGGAGTTAGAATAATTGGAATTAGTGATAAAAAAAAAGAGTAACAGGGAGACATTCTTAATATAAATGTATTTTTTGAGGTTTGTTTAAGTTTTTAGGGAGGGGGGCAGCTTTCTAAGAAAAAATTTTAGAAATGTATCTTCGTTCCTGTTGTGAGGTGCTTTATCGAAGGGCGGCTAAAAAATAAATCGTTTACTAAGTCGACTTCAGTGACTTAACCGTTTGAAATAATATGGGCTATCAAATGAGCTATATCCGAAATGATATATTATTTACATGACACTATAAGAATCTCCATGCCTTAACTGGCATGGGGATTCTTTTCATATGAAGGGGGCAAATAGTCATGGTAAAACGACAGCAGGTGTAAACGGTACTAATAGTAATCTTTTGCTAGATGATTTTCTGAAGGTTCCATTTTAAGAGAAATAAATGGAACCTTATTTTAGTTCCGAAAAAGGAGCGTTTTGGGGAGAGTGAAAAAAGCTTTTTTGCGATTTGA
>JBOFWC010000036.1:0-5350 GCA_051653405.1 Proteocatella sp.
ACTTCTGATCTTAGTTATAGTTATCAATATAATGATGGTAATAGTTCTTATAGTAAATCTTCAAATAAAAAATCTTCAAATTTTGACAATGATTTGAATAATGACAATTCAAAGAAAAGAAAAAATAAGTCTCCTTCACAGAAGAAAAAAGAAGAAATTGATAGAAATAAAGCTTTTGAGATAGCTGAGAAAAATATAAACAATATTTTCATAGGACAAAAAAATTCAGTTGAATGCTTATCAATGGCGTTTAAAAGACCAATGGTAAGCGGAGTAAAAGCTTATAAGCCCAGAAATACTATTTTTGTAAGTGGCCATGAAAATTCAGGAAGAAGTACTTTATTAGAGGTTGCAGTAAATGAGTTAAAAAAGCAAAGTATTTTGAATTACAATAATATTATAGAGCTTGATTTATCGCTTTATAATACTCCTTCAAATAGCGATGTTTTTTTAGCGGACATATACAAAGCTTTGTACAATCAGTCTGATGTAGTTGTTTTTAAAAATTACAGGCAAGCGCATTCAGGGTGTATTGGGATTTTATCATCCTTAGTAAGTAATGGGAAATACAAAATGGACGGAAGATATACATTTGAAAATGGGACTTTGATTGAAATAACTGGCACTTTAACTAGAGAATCGTTTAGCGAGATTTCTGCCAACCAAAAATATTTTATTTTTATAACCGAAGATAATGAAAGTAAAATATCTGAATTTTGGGGTTCAAAATTTATGGAGTCGGTTAGAGATGTAATAAAAATTGAGGATTACTCGGAATCGGATATAACTTGTATAGTAAATAGAAAGCTTATCAAACTTCAGCAAAAATGTAATAGTGAACTAGGCATAAATATTCATGAATTTATTGATGGAGAATCATTTTTTTCTAAAAAATACAATATTAAGTGCGGTATAAATGGGATTGATGAAAGTATAGATAAATATATATACAGTCCACTTGCAGAGTATAAATTAAGAAATGGAAATAGCTTTTTAGTAGATATAGACATAATCGTTAGTGAGAATATAGTTATTAAAGGAATACGTGGGAAAAATAAATTAGAAATAGAATTATCTGAATATATGCCTAAGGTATTTAATAATTTAGAACAGGTTAAAGAAGAACTGAATTCCGTAATAGGGTTGAACAATGTAAAACAATATATTTTAGATCTTGAGAATAATTTCAATGTACAACAAATGCGTGAAAATGCAGGTTATAAAGTTGCAGAAATATCAAAACATATGATTTTTACAGGGAATCCGGGAACAGGAAAAACTACTATAGCAAGAATTGTAGCTAAATACCTAAAAGCAATAGGTGTATTATCTGTAGGTCAGTTAATTGAAGTTACAAGATCGGATTTAGTAGGACAATATGTAGGTCATACTGCAAAAATATGTAATGATGTAATAAAATCTGCATTAGGAGGAGTATTATTTATAGATGAAGCATATTCCTTATGCCGTGATAAAGAAGATTCTTTTGGATTAGAAGCGGTTGATACATTAGTTAAAGGTATGGAAGATTATCGAGATGATTTAGTTGTAATTTTGGCAGGATACAAGGATGAAATGGAACAATTTCTTAAGAACAACAGTGGTCTAGTATCTAGATTTCCAAATAAAATTAATTTTGAAGATTATACCTCTGGTGAAATGCTTAAGATAGCACATATAACAGCAAAATCTAAAGGTTACAAAATAGAAGAATCATGTGATAAATTACTTAATGATTTATTTGATAAGAGTCAAATAAAAGGACGAAATGATAGCGGAAATGGTAGACTTGTACGTAATATTGTAGAGAGTGCTATTTTAGAGCAGTCAAAACGTCTTAGCTTAGATAAAAACTGTGATATGGGATTACTTACAGCAAATGATTTTAAATTGAATGAGAAAGAAGTCTTTGATTTAGAAAAAGAATTGTCTAAAATTGTAGGACTTGATAATGTGAAAGATTTCATAAGAACACAGCATAAGGTTTTACTTGCTAACGAAAAGCGAAAAAAAGCAGATATAAAAGTAGATGTAAGTCAAACTCTAAATATGGTTTTTACAGGGAATCCAGGGACTGGAAAAACTACTGTAGCAAGACTTGTAGCCAAAATGCTTAAAGATATGGGACTATTGAAAAAAGGTCATTTAGTTGAAACGGATAGAGGTGGGCTTGTTGCTAAGTATTCAGGTCATACTACATCAAAAACTACGGAAATTTTTCAAAGTGCATTAGGAGGAGCACTGTTTATAGATGAGGCATATGCATTAGCAAGCGATGGTGGAGGTTTTGGAAAAGAAGCCATAGATACGCTTGTAAAACTTATTGAAGATTTCAGAGGAGAGATTGTAGTAATTATAGCAGGATATGAAAAAGAAATGGCTGATTTTATGGGAGCAAACTCAGGACTTGAGTCAAGATTTCCACTAAAGATTAATTTTCCGGATTATTCAGTTGATGAACTTACAGAGATTGCTTATCATATGGTTGACAATAAAGGATTCCTACTAACAGACGATTCAAAACTTAAATTATCAGAGTTAATTATAAAGGCGAATAAGTCAGCTACGGCATATTCTGGAAATGGAAGAATGGTAAGAAATTTAGTTGAAAATATAATGAGAAACCAATCTGCTAGAATTGCTGTAAATGAAGTTGAAACTAAGGATTTAAATACTATTCAACCTTGTGATATAATTCCTGCTACAGAGCAAAAAGAGTTTGATTTAGAAAGTGCTTTATCTAAAATAATTGGGCTTGATGAAGTTAAGAATTATGTCAGAGGATTATATGCACGATTAAGAATTCAAACTGAACGAAGAAATTTAGGACTTACTGTAGATGAATCCCAAACATTAAATATGATATTTAAGGGAAATCCAGGGACTGGAAAAACTATGGTTGCAAGGACAATAGCGGAACTATTATTTAACATAGGAATAATAAAATCTGATAAATTAATAGAAACAGATCGTGCAGGATTGGTAGCAGGATATGTTGGACAAACTGCTATAAAAACAGCCGAGAAAATAAAAGAAGCATTTGATGGAGTTCTTTTTATTGATGAAGCTTATTCGCTAGCTCAAGGTGGAGAAAATGATTTTGGGAGAGAGGCGATTGATACCCTAGTAAAGATGATGGATGATAATAGAGAACGACTAGTTGTAATACTTGCGGGGTATAGCGATAATATGGATAACTTTATACAAATGAATCCTGGGTTAAAATCAAGATTTCCAAATGTAATTGATTTTGTAGATTATAATGAAAAGGAACTTATATCTATTACAGAGGGAATATACAACATGAAAGGCTATATTTTATCACCAGAGTCATATGATAAATTAAATGTAATATTTTCAAATGCTAGAAAGGAAGACTCTTTTGGAAACGGACGATATGCAAGAAATGTTGTTGAGAAAAGTATTAATAAGCAAGCTTTACGACTTAGTACAGATACTGATTTGACAAAAGAGGAACTTATTACAATTGAAGCTTGCGATATAGAGGGGGTATAATTTAATATACTATGAAAAATTTTGGTTCAGGAATAATTATGTTTTTTTTGATAATATATATTATAGGGCCTATGATGTTAGTTGTTACATTATGTCCAATAATGCTATTAAAAAGTATTGCACAAGTTGTTCAAACAGGCTTTTCATCAAATGGGGATGCAAAGTTTTATATAGTTGTAACATCATTTTTTATTATACTTAGTATATGGATCCCGTGGACTAGAGTATTTTACAATAGATTTCCATGGCTTTTAGGATATGTAAAAATGGGTTTTATTAATTTAGTTATTTTAGGAATAGCTAGTTATATTTTAGATTATGGATACATGGTAAAGAACTCCGGGAGACATATATTGTTCTTTATAATTATGATTATTCAAATTGTAGTATGCAGATTGGTATTTTCGCTGTATTTTAATAAAAATAAAATTGGGCCTATGGAGGGATAGTTATGGGGTATAACTTAAGGAATAAATTAGATAAAATGAGAAATAAAAATAAAAACAAAAACAATGACGAAAATTATATAGATGACGAAACGTATGGAGATTATGATTCAAATAAATCTGAAGAGAATGAAAATCAGTCTTCAATAAAATTTGAAAACTTTTCAAGTGAAGATAATAATGAGGCTAAGAAAGGTTTTTCAAGTACTAAAATCTTTATAGGATTTACAGTTATAGTTTTTCTCATATCTTTTAATATGTTTGGATCTACACAACCGGCAGAAATGACAAATGAAACATTGAATGCTATTGAAACTAGAGTTTCAAATGAACTACCTCCAGGGACAATACTTTTTTCACAAGATGAATCAGCTGAAATGAAAGACTACACAATTGAACATTCTTCAAATGAGAATGAAACCAAGATATATGTATGGGATTACGCAGCAGAAGATGGAGATTATGTTCAGATATTAGTTAATGGAGTTGAATATACAGATGCATTCATGATTCTTAATGAATCAAAAGTATTTACTGTGCCATCTACTGGAGAAATACAGGTTAAAGGAATAAGAGATGGAGGTGGAGGAATAACATACGCAGCATATTATGATGTAAACTCTACAATTTATTTTAATAGTGCTCCAGAAGGAGAATGTAACACATATACACTTTTGAATAAATAAATAATGATTTAAAAAAAGCTGCAATTTAGCAGCTTTTTTTATAAGAATACAAGGAGTTATTATGGAAAATTATGAACAGGTTACGCATGAATTAGAGCCAATATATAATCAAAATTCAAAGATACTTATATTAGGAACTTTACCATCTGTAAAATCAAGAGAGCAACAATTTTTTTATGCACATCCACAAAACAGGTTTTGGAAAGTATTGGCATCTTTAATGGAAGACGATGTGCCAATAACAATAGAGGATAAAAAAGAATTTCTTCTTAGAAACAATATAGCGGTATGGGATGTTATAGATAGCTGTCAAATAGTAGGGTCAAGTGACAGTAGCATAAAAGATGTAGTTCCAACGGACATAACCAAAATTTTAAAAACTGCTAATATATCTAAAATATTTGCAAATGGAGCTACTGCAAAAAAATTATACGAAAAATATCAGCAAAAAGTGCTAGGGATAGAGATAGAAGGACTGCCATCTACAAGTCCTGCTAATGCAGCATATTCACTTGAAAAATTAATAGATAAATGGTCTGTTATAAAATTATATATGGGAAAATAAGACGTAAATAATTTACATAATTTCACATATTTTTAAAATATTATTCACATGTTTTTATATTAAAATGGATATATAATCAATAGATAGAATTTAATATTTTAAATTATTAGGAGTGAAATATGAAAAAAATTCAATTA
>JBOFWC010000037.1:0-2679 GCA_051653405.1 Proteocatella sp.
ACACAGATAGAAAAGTACAAATAGTAGGTGGAAGATACGGTTTATCATCAAAAGACGTAACTACAGCTCAAATGGTAGCAGTATTTGAAAACATGGATAAGAGTGAGCCAAGAAATCAATTTACAGTAGGTATAAATGATGATGTAACTCATAGATCGCTTGAAGTAGGCGAAGAACTAGACTTATCATCAGAAGGTACTGTAAGCTGCAAGTTCTGGGGACTTGGTTCAGACGGAACTGTAGGCGCTAACAAGAACTCAGTTAAAATAATCGGAGACCATACTGATATGTATGTTCAGGCATACTTTGAGTATGACACGAAGAAGTCTGGTGGAGTAACAAAATCACATCTTCGTTTTGGAAAGCTTCCAATAAGATCAAGCTACTATGTAAAGACTGCTAACTTTGTAGCATGTCACAACCAATCATATATAGAAAAATACGATATCGTATCAGATATAAAAGCAGGCGGAGTATTCCTTCTAAACTGTAGCTGGAACAAAGAAGAGTTAGAACAAAGACTTCCAGCAAATGTAAAAAGACAGCTTGCTAACAAGAATATAAAATTCTACACTATAGATGCTACAAGCATAGCAAAAGAACTAGGACTTGGAAACCGTACAAATACAGTACTTCAGTCAGCATTCTTTAAGCTTGCAGATGTAATTCCAGTTGAAGAAGCGGTAGATTACATGAAAAAAGCTATTTACAAATCATACAGCAAAAAAGGTGATGCAATTGTAAATATGAACTATTCAGCAGTAGATGCAGGACTTGAAGGTATAGTTAAGGTAGAAGTTCCAGAATCATGGAAAAATGCGGTAGACGAAGTAGTTGCAGAAGAAAAAAATCTTCCAAAATTCGTTAAAGAAGTTATGATGCCTATGAACTCTCAAAAGGGAGATGATATTCCAGTAAGTGCATTTGTAGGAATAGAAGATGGAACAGCACCACTTGGAACTTCAAAATATGAAAAACGTGGAATCGCAGTAGATGTACCAGTTTGGAACAAAGATAACTGTATCCAGTGTAACCAGTGTTCATATGTGTGTCCTCACGCAGCGATAAGACCATTCCTTCTTACAGAGGAAGAAGCTAAAAATGCACCAGAAGGTTATGATACAAAACAAGCTACAGGAAAAGGCCTTGAGAAATTTGCATACAGAATGCAGGTAGATGTACTTGACTGTACAGGTTGTGAGACATGTGTAAATGTATGTCCAGCAAAAGAAAAGGCGCTTACTTTAGCACCACTTGAGTCACAAATGGAAGAGATGACAAACTGGGAGTACTCACTAGAGCTTTCACACAAAGAAAATCCAATGGATAAATTCTCTGTAAAAGGAAGCCAGTTTGAGCAACCACTTCTTGAGTTCTCAGGAGCTTGTGCAGGTTGTGGAGAAACTCCATACATGAAGCTTATGACTCAGCTATTTGGAGATAGAATGTATCTTGCAAATGCTACAGGATGTACTCAGGCATGGGGAGCAGCAGCACCTTGTGTACCATATACTACAAATAAAGATGGACATGGACCAGCTTGGTCAAACTCATTATTTGAAAACAATGCAGAGTTCAGCTTAGGAATGTGTCTTTCTGTTAAACAACAAAGAGAAAGACTTGCTATGAAGCTTGCAAGCCTTCAAGAACTTGTAGGTGAAGGTGAGCTTAAAGATGCTCTTGCAATGTGGTTTGAAAAGCTTGAAGATAAAAAAGAATCAAAAGAAGTAAGCCAAAAACTTATAGCAGCACTTGTAAAAACAGAACTTACAGGAGAAGCTAAAGATCTTAAGGATTACGCTTTAAATAACAAAGAGCATCTTGTTAAGAAATCTATGTGGATGTACGGTGGAGACGGCTGGGCTTATGATATCGGTTACGGCGGATTAGACCACGTACTAGCATCAGGCGAAGATGTAAACATCCTTATAGTTGATACAGAGGTTTACTCAAATACAGGTGGACAATCTTCAAAAGCAACGCCACTTGGAGCAGTAGCACAGTTTGCAGCATCAGGTAAGAAGATTCAAAAGAAAGACCTTGGACTAATATCTATGGCATATGGCTATGTTTATGTAGCACAGGTAGCTATGGGAGCAAACCAAGCACAGCTTATAAAAGCGCTTAAAGAAGCTGAAGAGTACAATGGTCCATCAATAATAATCGCATATGCACCATGTATAAGCCACGGTCTTGTACACGGAATGGGAAGCACTCAGGTAGAGTCTAAGAATGCTGTAGAAGCAGGATACTGGCATTTATATAGATACAACCCAATGCTTGAAGAAGAAGGCAAAAATCCATTTATCCTAGATTCAAAAGCACCTACTAAGGACTTCAAAGAATTCCTTATGGGAGAGGTTAGATACTCTTCACTTGTAAGAACATTCCCAGAGCAAGCAGAAGAATTATTTGCAGCAGCAGCTAAGAATGCAGAAAAGAAATATCAAACATACAGAAGATTAGCAGAGCAATAAAATATAAAAATAGATTTTTAAATAGTACAACATATTTAATAAGAGGACAGCAATTTTGCTGCCCTCTTTGAATAAAAACTACAAATTAAAGAATAAACCCCAAAAAAGAAAACAAAGGAGATTTTTATGAAAGATACATTTAGAGTATTATCGATTAATCCAGGGTCAACATCTACAAAAATTGCAGTATATGATAACGAAA
>JBOFWC010000038.1:0-19567 GCA_051653405.1 Proteocatella sp.
TTTGAGTCCGCAAGATATTCCTTTGAAAGCGCATATGAGGCTATGAAAAGGCTGATAAAGAAAAATCTAGGGATAACCGCAGTGTTTGCAATGAGCGACGTTATGGCCATAGGGGCTATGAGAGCGATGACAGATAGCGGCGTAAAAATTCCAGAAGAGATATCGATTATAGGGTATGACGGAATAGAACTTGTTAACTATTACAACCCTAAGCTTACTACAATAAGGCAGCTTCAGGATGAAATTGCAAAACACAGCGTAAGTATACTTGCCAAGCAGATAGAGAAGAATGCGCCTCCAATTCACAAAGTACTTTCATACGAACTTTTAGAAGGCGAGAGCGTAAACAGAATTTGAAACTTATTTAAAGAAACAGGTGATAGATATGATAGAGAAAAAACAGGAGCCTTTTAAACGTGGCGCAGGAACACTGCTTCCAGTGGCAAGTCTACCTTCAAATTATGGGATAGGAACCTTTGGAAAAGCAGCATATGATTTTGTGGATTTTTTAGAGGAATCAGGCCAAAAATACTGGCAGGTATTACCAATAGGGCCAACGGGATATGGAGATAGTCCATATCAGAGCTTTTCAGCATTTTCTGGAAATCCATACTTCATAGATTTAGACATACTTATAGAAGAAAAACTTTTAAAGAAAGAAGACCTAGAGGAAATCCATTGGGGAGATAGCATAGACTGTATTGACTATGAAAAAATATACTTAAATAGATTCAAAGTGCTTAAAAAAGCATTCAAAAACAGTGATTTAAAACGCGATAAGGAGTATGCTGATTTTTGCGAAGAAAATAGCTACTGGCTTGAAGATTACAGCCTTTATATGGCAATAAAAGATTCCTTTGGAGGAATTGAGTGGCTCAAATGGCCTGACGATATAAGACTTAGAGAAGAAAAAGCGCTAAAGAAATATAGTGAAAACCTAAGTGAAGATGTAGAGTTTTGGAAATTTACGCAATATAAATTTACACAGCAGCTTTTAAAATTAAAAGATTATGCACATGCAAAGAATATAACTATAATAGGGGATATTCCAATATATGTTGCCTTAGATAGTGCAGATGTATGGGCGCATACAAATGAATTTCAGATGGATGAGGATAGAAGACCAACGCTTGTAGCTGGAGTGCCACCTGATATGTTTTCAAAAACAGGTCAGCTTTGGGGAAATCCGCTTTATGACTGGGAGTATATGAAAAAAGACAACTATAGCTGGTGGAGAAAAAGGATGAAATATTCTGCCAAGCTTTACGATATTATAAGAATAGATCACTTTATAGGAATAGTGCGTTACTATACTATAAAATATGGAGAAACAACTGCGCTAAAAGGCGTATGGAAGGAAGGTCCAGGATACAGCCTTCTAAATGCAATAAACGAGGAAGTTGGCGATTCAAAGATAATCGCAGAAGACCTTGGCGTTGTTACTGAGAAAGTAATAGAAGTACTCAAAAACTCAGGATATCCAGGCATGAGACTGCTTCAATTTGGATTTGATGGAAATGCACGAAATTCAAACCTTCCAAAACGCTGTCCAGAAAACTCTGTAGTATATGGAGGAACTCATGATAATGAAACTCTAAAAGGTTACTTCCAAAATGCAGATCCAAAGACAAGAGCAAATGCAAGAAAATACTTTAGAATGAAACACAATAAACATATCGTATGGTCAATTATAGAAGCAGGATATAGTTCAAAAGCCAATACCGTTATATTTCAGATACAAGATTATTTAGAACTAGACAACAGTGCAAGAATGAATATTCCATCTACCATAGGAGGAAACTGGTGCTGGAGACTTGTGCCAAATCAGCTTGATTTAGAACTAGCCCAAAAGATAAAAGCCTTGGCAGAAAAAACTAAAAGATAGAAGCAATAGGAAAGATAGAAGCTATAGAGAAGATAGATAAGATAGGAGTTTGTTATGGCGAAAATAAGTTTAAAAAATATATTCAAAATATATCCAGGAGATGTCACTGCGGTAAATGACTTCAACCTAGAAATTGATGACAAGGAATTTATAATCCTTGTAGGCCCATCGGGATGCGGAAAATCAACTACACTTAGGATGATAGCAGGCCTTGAAACTATATCAAAGGGAGAGCTGAAAATAGGAGACAGGGTTGTAAATGATGTTGCTCCCAAAGATAGAGATATAGCAATGGTATTTCAGAGCTATGCGCTGTATCCACATATGAGTGTTTATAAAAATATGGCATTTTCGCTAGATCTTAAAAAAATGGATAAAACAGAAATAGATAAGCGTGTAAGAGAAGCCGCAAAAGTACTTGATATAGAGCATCTTTTAGAGCGAAAACCAAAAGCCCTTTCAGGAGGACAAAGACAAAGAGTTGCGCTTGGAAGAGCGATGGTAAGAAATCCTAAAGTGTTTCTTCTAGATGAACCGCTTTCAAATCTAGATGCAAAACTTCGTACTGCCATGAGAAGTGAAATAAGCAAACTTCACAAAAAATTAGGAACTACATTTATATACGTTACTCACGATCAAACAGAGGCTATGACAATGGGCGATCGTATAGTAGTAATGAAGGATGGATTTATTCAGCAGGTAGATACTCCTCAAAATCTTTATGATCATCCCCAAAATCTTTTCGTAGCAGGATTTATCGGTTCACCACAGATGAATATGTTTAAAGCCACAATAGCCAAGAAAGGGCAAAACTACATCGCTAGATTTGGGAAATATGAGATAGATATCAATTGGAGTGAGCATAAAGCGCAAAACCTTTCAAAATATGAGGGCAAAGAAGTACTTCTAGGAGTAAGACCAGAGGAATTGCACGACGAGCAGAGCATACACCCAAAAGAGAGCTTGAGCTATGTGGATGCTAAAGTAGAATTATGCGAGCCAATGGGTTCTGAAATCTATCTTTACCTAAATATAAACGGAGAAAAAGCGATAGCAAAGATACCTCCTAGAAGCAGTGCCAAGATAGGCGATACTCTAAATCTTGGAATAAATACAAATCAGATTCACCTTTTTGATATAGAAACCGAAAAAGCAATTGCAGTGAGGTAAATTATGAATATAGAAAAAATAATAAACTCAGTAAAAGAAAAAACTGAAATAGAATATGGAAAAAACGTAGCGCAGGCCCTTCCATGGCAGCTACATAATGCGCTTTCAGAGGCGGTAAGAGAAGAAATTGGGCCGCTTTGGACAAGTCTTCAAAAGAAAAAGGATACTGGCCGAAAAGCATATTATTTTTCAGCAGAATTTTTGCTTGGAAGAGCAATTCAGAACAATCTTTTAAATTTAGGGATAATAAAGGAAGTAGAGTCTGAGCTTGAGAAGCTTGGCGCAGATTTTAAAACCCTAGAAGATATAGAAGATGCTGCTCTTGGAAATGGTGGACTAGGAAGACTTGCGGCATGTTTTATGGAAAGTGGCGCGACTATGAATATTCCGCTTGATGGCTATGGAATTAGATACAAGTACGGCCTGTTCAAGCAAAAATTTGAAAATGGATTTCAGGTAGAAGAGGCGGATAACTGGTCAAAATATGGAGATCCGTGGTCGCTTAGAAAAGATGAAGACGCAGTACTTGTCGATTTCAAGGACCAGAGCATAAATGCAGTACCATATGATGTGCCAATAATAGGCTATGGGGGAGAAAATATATCGACCCTAAGATTATGGCAGGCAGAACCTGTAAATGAATTTGATTTTGAAAAATTCAATAATCAGGAATACGATCTTGCGGTAGTAGAAAAAAATCGTGCAGAGGATATATCAAGAGTATTATATCCAAATGATGACACGGAAGAAGGCAAAAAACTGAGATTAAAGCAGCAGTACTTTTTCAGTAGTGCATCTTTAAAAGATATGATAAAAAAATACAAGGCGGCTCATGGGAATGATCTTTCAGAGTTTGCAAAATATAATGCCGTTCAGTTAAACGACACGCATCCTGTAATTGCAATTCCAGAGTTAATAAGACTTCTTATAGATGAAGAAGGAATTGAGTTTGAAGCGGCACTTGAAATAAGCAAGAAGACTTTTGCTTATACAAACCACACTATAATGCAGGAAGCCCTTGAAAAGTGGGATATAAAACTTGTAAAAGCAGTAGTACCAAGAGTATTTGAAATCACAAAACTTATACACGAGGCCTTTGAAAAAGAAAAAGCTAAGCTTTTAGCAGAAAAGAAAATAGCAAAAGCGTTAGCGTCACGTACAAAGATAATAAAAGGAAGTACGCTTCATATGGCTCACCTAGCGATTTATGGAGGAAGCTATGTAAATGGAGTAGCTCAGATTCATACAGAGATAATAAAACATGATGTGCTTAAGGATTGGTACAGCCTATATCCAGAAAAATTCCAAAACAAGACAAATGGAATAACGCAAAGAAGATGGCTTGCGCTTTGCAACCAAGAATTGTCTGCATTTATAACTAAGCATTTAGGAGATGATAGCTGGATTACAGACCTTAAAAAACTTAAAAATCTAGAAGCTCTAGCAGAAAAGCCAGAAATAATAGAAGAATTCTCTCAAATAAAACAGCTTAAAAAGCAGCAGCTGGCAGAATATATAAAACACAGAGAAGGTATAGAAATAGATCCAGAGAGTATATTTGACATTCAGATAAAAAGACTTCACGAATACAAGAGACAGTTTTTAAATATACTCGCAATACTATATCTTTACAATGAAATAAAAGCAGGGAATCTAAAAGATTTTAAAAAGACTACCTTCATATTCGGCGCCAAAGCAGCTCCAGGCTATAGACGTGCAAAGAGTATAATAAAACTTATAAATGAAGTAGCTAAGCTTATTGAAAACGATCCAGTAGTAAGTACAAAGATAAAAGTGGTATTCGTGTCAAACTACAATGTATCATACGCTGAAAAGCTTGTTGCTGCCGCAGATGTATCGGAGCAGATATCTACAGCAGGAACAGAAGCCAGTGGAACTGGAAATATGAAGTTCATGCTTAATGGAGCAGTAACTCTAGGAACTTTAGATGGTGCAAATGTTGAAATCGTAGAAGAAGCGGGCATAGAAAACAACTATATATTTGGAGCTGAGGTAGATGAGATAAGAGCGATATCAAAAACCTATGATCCAAAGAAGATATACAAAGAAAATCCAAAGATAAAAGCCGTTATGGATATGCTTATAGACAAAACGCTTGATGATGGAGGGACTAAAGGTTTTAAAGAACTATACGATGCAATCTTAAAAGGCGCATCATGGCATCAAGCTGATCATTACTATTTACTTCATGATTTCATGCCATTTATCGACGCGAAGCTTAAAGTAAATGAAGAGTATAAGAATCAAGAAATGTTTAGAAAAAAATGCTATATGAACACATGCAATGCAGGTAAATTTACTTCAGACAGAACTATAATGGATTATGCCGAAAATATATGGCATATAGAAAAATTAAAATAAAAATTTTACCTTCCTAAAATACTAAGAAATAAATACTAGAAAAGCTATATTTTGAAAAAATTTATTCAATTGTAGCTTTTTTAGTTATAAATGAACTAAAATTGGGAATAATACTTTAGGGGGTGATTGATATAAAGGTATTAGTAGTAGAAGACAGTAATGTCAGCCGAAAACTTTTAGCCGAAAACTTTCAGAATATGGGACATATAGTTTTAGAGGCAAGTAATGGGGAAGAAGGCATAGCGATTTGGGAAAAGGAGAGCCCTGATTTTGTTGTCACAGACTGGAATATGCCCGTAAAATCTGGACTGGATCTAGTAAAATATATAAGAAGGTCATCGTCTCAGCAGTATTATACATATATAATTTTAATCACCGCAAGAGATGATGAAGATTGTATATCAAAAGCATTTGAGGCGGGCGTAGATGATTATCTTACCAAACCTGTTAATTATAGAGAACTATCACTTAGAATAAAAGCCGGAGAAAGGCTTCTAAACCTGCAGAGTAAAGATCTTATAGTATTTGCACTCGCAAGACTCGCAGAGATAAGAGATAAAGAAACGGGAGACCATCTAGAGCGAATAAGGCAGTATTCCAAGCTACTTGCAGAAAAACTTTCACAGACTGCTAAATATAAAAATATTATAAATCCTAATTATATAAAAAATCTTTATGACACAAGTCCTCTTCATGATATAGGGAAGGTCGGGATACCTGATTATATACTATTAAAAGAAGGAAAACTTACTCAAGAAGAATTTGACATAATGAGGACTCATACGATACTTGGAAAAACTACACTTGAGGAAGTATCAAGAAATGCTAATAGAGGGTTTTTAAAGATGGCCATAGAAATAGCGGGCTCTCACCATGAAAAATGGAATGGAAGTGGATATCCCCTAGGGCTAAAAGGCCTTGAAATTCCGCTTTCAGCAAGGCTTGTAGCATTAGCGGACGTATACGACGCTCTTAGAAGTAAGCGTTCTTACAAAGAAAGAATGCCTCATAAAAAAGCCTGCCAAATAATTGTAAAAGATTCAGGAACTCACTTTGATCCAGATGTGGTGTATGCGTTCATGGAGATTGAAAATCTATTCAAAGACATAAGTGAGCGCTACGAACCAAAAGAATAAGCTACAATTTAGAGTAGTCTAAATGTAGCTTATTTCTATAATAGATTTAGTCTTTTTAGAAGATATGGAATCGCCATTTCAAAACATACTCCATATCTTTTTTCCTGATTCATAGCTTCGGTTAGCTTGATGCATTCATAGGTGTAGTCTACAGAAAGTTGAACCGCAGTATTAAGCGGAAGATTGTGCATAATTCCAGCAAGCAGAGTACTTGCAAATACATCTCCAGTACCGTGAAAAATAGAAGGATTTTTTTTATTAAAAGCATATTCTATTTTTCCTGTTGAACGATCAAATGATGCCGCACCTAGATTTTCCTCATCATAAGATACTCCAGTAAGCACTACTTTTTGAGGGCCTAAATCAGATAGACGAACAAGCATATCTTCAATATAAGCTTTTTCATATCCAGAAGGCCTATATTCTTCTCCTAGTAGAAATGCAGCTTCAGTAAGATTAGGAACTATTATATCCGCTTTTTTACATAGCCTAGCCATTCCTGAGGCCATCTCAGAAGAATAGACAGGATAGAGCTTTCCGTGGTCAGCCATAACAGGATCGATCATTATAAGGGTAGAATCACTTTTGAAATTGTCAAAGAGATTCTCTACAAGCTCAATTTGTTCATAAGAACCCAAAAAACCACTATATAAAGCATCAAATTTGAGACCCAAAGATTGCCAATGATCTGATATAGAGTTTATATCAGAAGTAAGGTCTCTATAAGTAAAATTTTCAAAACCTCCAGTATGTGTAGAAAGCACAGCTGTAGGAAGCACACCTGTATCAAAGCCTGCAGCTGAGAGTATTGGTAATGCTACTGTAAGAGAGCATCTTCCGACACATGATATGTCGTGTACAGCTGCAATTCGTTTTTGTCTTGCCATAAAAAACCTCCAATTCTTTTCAAATTAAAGTATAACAACAATCTGTCATCTTGAAAAGTGACAGTTTTATAAATATAAAAAAATACAGATAGGAGCACATAATGAAATTACAGACAGAACTTCCAATATACTTATTTCATCAAGGAACCGCAGAAAGAGCCTATGACTTGTTAGGCTCTCATCCATACATCGAAAACGGGGTAAAAGGGTATATATTTAGAGTGTGGGCCCCACATGCTGAGAAGGTATATTTAACTGGAGAATTTTGTGATTGGGAGAGATTCAAGCATCCAATGATAAAGCTAACATCGCAGGGACTTTGGGAAATTTTTATACCAAAAGTAAAAGAACTTTGCATGTACAGATACATAATAAAGGATAAAAATGGTAAGCTTCATCAAAAAAGTGATCCCTATGCATATCACATGGAAACCCCTCCTGCTACAGCCTCAAAGACCTATGATTTAAATGGATACAGCTGGGATGATCAGAATTGGATAAAATATAGAAGCAGTATAAACCCATATAATTCACCTATGAATATATATGAAGTTCACGTAGGGTCATGGCGAAGATATATGGATGGGAACCCATTTGATTATATAAAGCTCGCAGAAGAACTGATTCCCTATGTAAAACGTATGGGATACACGCATATAGAACTGATGCCACTTTCAGAGTATCCATTTGATGGCTCGTGGGGATATCAGGTGACTGGATATTATGCTCCAACTTCAAGATATGGAACACCAAAGGATCTTATGAAGTTTGTAGATATGTGCCATCAAGATGGTATAGGGGTAATTCTAGATTGGGTGCCAGGACACTTTCCAAAGGACGATTTCGGACTTAGAAAATTTGATGGAGAGGCCTGTTATGAATATAGCGACCCTATGAAGGATGAACAATTGCAGTGGGGAACGATGGTTTTTGATTGGGGAAGAAACGAGGTAAAGAGCTTTCTTATTTCAAATGCGATGTACTGGTTTGAAAAATATCATATAGATGGTCTTAGAGTAGATGCAGTAGCTTCGATGCTATATCTAGATTATGGGAGAACTGATGGCAATTGGAGAAAAAATATTCATGGAGGAAGAGAAAATCTCGAAGCCGTAAGTTTTTTTAAACAGCTTAATAAAGCAGTATTATCAAAACACAGTGGAGTGCTTATGATAGCTGAGGAATCCACATCGTGGCCAATGGTTACAAAGCCACCCCAAACGGGAGGTCTGGGATTTAATTTCAAATGGAACATGGGTTGGATGAATGATACTTTAGATTATATGAAACATGACCCATTCTATCGAAAAGAAAAACATAATGCCCTTACATTTTCGATGACCTATATATTTAGCGAGAACTTTATTCTTCCGCTTTCACATGATGAAGTAGTTCATATGAAAGGCTCTTTAATAAACAAAATGCCAGGAAGCTATGACCAAAAGTTTGCAAACCTAAAGACATATTATGGGTATATGATGGCTCATCCAGGGAAGAAACTACTTTTTATGGGTGGGGAGCTTGGTCAATTTTCAGAGTGGAATTATGCCAAAGAACTTGATTGGAATCTGCTTCAATATGATAGTCATAGAAACCTTCAAAAATTTGTAGCAGATTTAAACCATTTTTATCTGAGCAATCCTGCGTTTTGGGATCAGGAGGAAAATTGGAATGGCTTTAGATGGCTTAGCTGTGATGATAGAGAAAAAAATATAGTCATATTTAAGCGAATAAGCAGTAAAAAAGAAGTAATTATTGTTATTTGTAATTTTGCACCTGTAGAAAGAAAAAATTATAGAATAAATTTAGAAAATTTGGGAATATATAAAGAAGTACTTAATAGCGATAATAAAAAGTATTCAGGAGACGGACATCATATACCGAACACTGAAACAGAAAAAGATGAGTTAGGAATATATATTTCAGTAGATATTCCGCCGCTTGCAGTTGTGTATATGAAAAAGGAATAGTAGACTGGGGGGAATTTTTAGTGTTAGAGACTAGAAAAAAATCTATGATAGCCATGATATTGGCTGGAGGACAGGGAAGCAGACTTGGTGTGCTTACAAAAAAAATTGCAAAACCGGCGGTTCCATTTGGAGGAAAGTATAGAATAATAGATTTTACACTTTCAAACTGTACAAATTCAGGAATAGATACGGTGGGCGTATTGACACAGTATATGCCGCTTGAGCTAAATGCTTATATCGGAAATGGTCAGGCTTGGGACTTGGATAGACAAAATGGTGGTATAAGTATACTTCAACCCTATGTAAGAGAAAAAGAGGGTGAATGGTACTCTGGAACTGCAAATTCAATATATCAGAATATGCATTTTATAGAAGCCTATAATCCTGAATACGTGCTTATTCTTTCAGGAGACCACGTTTACAAGATGAACTACAAATTGATGTTAGAACACCACAAAAATAAAGGTGCGGCATGTACGATTGCAGTTATTGAGGTTCCAATGGAGGAAGCGCATAGATTCGGAGTTATGAATTGTGACTATGATGAAAAAATATATGAATTCGAAGAAAAACCACCTGAGCCCAAAAGTAACCTTGCATCGATGGGAGTTTATATTTTTACTTGGTCAAAGCTTAAAGAATATCTTATAAAAGATGAGGCAGATAAGACTTCAAAGAATGACTTTGGGAAAAATATAATTCCTGAAATGCTAAAAAGTGGAGAGAAACTTTATGCATACAAATATGGAGGCTATTGGAAGGATGTAGGAACGCTAGAATCGTTATGGGAAGCGAATATGGATCTTTTAGACCCTGAAGTGCCTATACATCTTTATGATCCACCGTGGAAGATATACTCAAAAAATCCAATAAAACTGCCACACTATGTAGGTTATGATGCCGAAATAACAAATTCAATGGTTACAGAGGGATGCATAATTGATGGAAAAATAAAGAATAGTATAGTATTCCAGTCAGTAAAAATTGGAAAAAATGCAGTAATTCACAATTCTATATTAATGCCAGGAGTAGAAATAGGAGAGGGCGTACATGTAGAATATGCGATAATAGGAGAAGAAACCAAAATAGGGAAAAATGCTTTTATAGGAAAAATAGAAGAAGATTTTGAAGGAAAACCTCCAATAACCGTACTAGGACAGGAACTTCATATAGGAGAGTCTGTAGAAATAAAAGCTGGAGATATGATAGATGAAGATATAAAAAGAGAGGGGTAGTTTAGATGGATGCATTAGGAATAATATTTGCATACTCAGAATATGGGAATCTTAGAGAAATATGTGAGGAAAGAACCATAGCCTCTGTACTTTTTGGGGGGAAATATAGACTTATAGATTTTGCAATGTCAAATCTTGTAAACTCAGAAGTACTAAATATGGTGCTTATAACTAAAGATAAATATAATTCCCTAATAGACCATGTCGGTCTTGGAAAAGAGTGGGACTTAGATAGAAAAAGAGGCGGAATAAGAATCCTGACTCCGCTTGGGAATGAAAATACCGGTGGCGGAGGGACGTACAGAGGCAAAACGGATGCACTTAACTGCCATATGAGAAATATAAAAAGAGCCATAGCGGAATATGTAATAATGACACCAAGTTTTGTGATATACAATATAGACTTTAATGAACTTATGGAGTTTCATAAATATGTAAATGCAGATATTAGTATGGTATATACAAAACTTACAGATGAAGAACAGTATCAAAAGCTTCCACTAGGAGCGCCACTTTGCATATTTGATGAAAATAATCGTCTTGTCGATGTCTACGTTAAGACTGAAGAACAAAATACGCTTCCAGCAAACTGTGGGATGGGAATATTTTTGATGAAAAAATCTCTACTAGAAGCACTTGTAGCAGATGCGATGTCGTTTGGAAGATATGACTTTTATATGGGACTGCTAAAAAAACAAGCTCAGAGCCTTAGAATAATGGGATATGAATATAAAAAACACTATATATGTATTCATTCAGTTACCGAATACTTACAAGGAAACCTAAGTCTTTTGGACCCCAAAATAAGAGAACAGGTATTTGAAAAAATAGTATATACCAAGGTAAAAGATAGTGTACCAGTACAGTATGGAGCAGAAGCTAAGGTGAAAAATTCCATAATAGCAGATGGCTGCATAATAGAAGGTACTGTTGAAAATTCAATAATATCTAGAGGCGTAAGAATTGGTAAAGGGGCGGTAGTAAAAAATAGTGTAATAATGGAATACACAAATGTTTATCAAAATGCAAAATTAGAGTACGTTATAATAGATAAGGACGTTATAGTAAGAGACGGAAGTGAGATATCGGGGCATATCACTTTTCCAGTGGTAATCAAAAAAAGAAGCATAGTATAAAGGAGAAGTAGGATGAACGTACTTTTTATAAGCTCAGAAGCCTCACCATTTGCTAAAAGTGGGGGGCTTGGAGATGTTATGGGAGCTTTGCCAAAGGAGCTCTCCAAAAAAGGGGTGAATGCCAAGATTGTAATTCCACTTTATAAGGACATCAAAAATAAGTTTAAAACAAAACTTAAACTTGTAAACGTGATAGAGGTAGAACTTTCTTGGAGAAAACAATATTGTGGAATTCTAAAAGCAGAATATGGTGGTGTAGAATATTATTTTATAGATAATGAATACTACTTTAATAGAGATGGCTACTATGGTCACTTTGATGATGCAGAAAGGTTCGCTTTTTTTTCAAAAGCAGCACTGGATATACTTCCATATATAGAGTTTAAACCAGATATAATTCACTGCAATGATTGGCAGAGTGCTATGAGCGTAGTATACCTTAAAACTATATACAAAACCCAAGAATATTATGCAAATGTTAAAAGCGTGTTTACAATTCATAATATAGAATATCAGGGTAAATTTAATCCATATATAAGAGGTGATGTACTAGGTCTTTCAGATGCGAATGAATCCATACTTATGTATGATAACTGTATAAACTTCATGAAAGGTGCAATTCAGGTATGTGATACACTTACGACAGTAAGTCCTTCCTATGCAAATGAAATAAAAGATGAGTTTTTTGCTTCAGGACTGCATCATATAATACGTCGAAATGCATACAAAACAACAGGCATACTTAATGGAATAGATACAGATATATTTAATCCCGCAAGAGACAAATATATCAAATATCACTATAGTGCCAAGCATCTTGATGGCAAAGGAAAGAATAAACATGAACTTCAAAAACGACTGGACCTAAAAGTAGATGGAGATATTCCTATAATATCAATGGTAGTAAGGCTTGTATCTCATAAGGGTATAGATCTTGTAAAAGAAGTGTTTGAAGAAATCTTAAAAAAGAATGTTCAAGTTATAATACAGGGGACTGGAGACAGAGAGTATGAAGAGTATTTTATGAACAAAGCGGCAGAACAAAAAGAAAAGCTAATATTTTGTCCCTACTTTTCAGCAGAGCTTGCAAACCAGATATATGCAGGCTCAGACATATTTCTAATGCCTTCCAAAAGTGAGCCTTGCGGCCTTTCGCAGATGATTGCAGCCACATATGGAACAGTTCCGATAGTAAGAGAAACAGGAGGATTATTTGATAGTATAGAGCCATTTAACATAGAAAAAGATAGCGGGAACGGCATAACTTTTAAAATGTTTAATGCATACGACATGCTAAATGCAATAGAAAGAGCACTCGAAATATTTAAGGATAAGAAAAAATGGCGAGTTCTTGTAAAAAATGCGATGAAAAGTGATTTTTCATGGAAGTACAGAGTGGAGGAATATATAGAAATTTATAGATACATTTTGAGTTAAAGGGAGGTAACAATGAGATTAAACTACACATCCAGACAGATATCAGACCAAATAGAACGAAATCTGATGAGATATTTTGCAAGAGAGCCTCATAACGCAACTATGGAACAGTATTATAAGGCTACGTGTTACGTTATAAGAGACATAATGGCAGAGCTTTGGATTGATAACCATGATATTGTAAATTCAAACGAAGACAAACAGGTGTACTACTTATCGATGGAGTTTCTTCCAGGAACATCCTTGAGAAATAATCTATACAATCTGCATTTGGATGAAGTAGTAGAAAGAGCACTTGGGAATTTTGGAAAAAGTATAGATGACCTTTATGAATTAGATCCAGACATTGGCCTTGGAAATGGGGGCCTAGGAAGGCTTGCCTCATGTTATCTTGATGCGATTGCAGCGCAGGGCATGGGCGGGCATGGAATGTCCATATGTTATGAATACGGAATATTTAGTCAAGCGATAGAAAATTTTAGTCAAGTTGAGAAAACCGATGATTGGCAAAATTTAGGAGACGCATGGCTGCTAAAGAAAAAGGATGAGGCAGAAAATATTCATATAGGGGGACACCTTGAAGAATATTGGGAGGATGGCAAACTAAGAGTTCAGCATAAAGATTACCACACTATAATAGCAATCCCTAATGACCTTTATATAACAGGCTATGACAGCAGTGTAATAAACACGTTAAGACTATATAGAGCATCATCTCCAGTTACTATAGATATGGAGCTTTTTGCACAGGGGAAATATCTAAAAGCTATGGAAGAAAAGCATATGGCGGAAGTGGTTTCTAAAATTTTATACCCAGAAGATGCCCATAGAGAGGGTAAAATGCTTAGACTCACCCAGCAGTATTTCTTTACTTCAGCGGGAATGCAGTTCATAGTTAGAAGACATATGAGAAGATACAAAACACTAAAAACTTTCCCAGATAAAGTGGCAATTCATATAAATGATACGCATCCAGCGATTGCAATTCCAGAGCTTATGAGAATATTTATAGATGAACATAGATATGAGTGGGAAGATGCTTGGGATTTGGTTACAAGGAGTGTTTCATATACAAACCATACCGTAATGCCAGAAGCCCTTGAAAAATGGCCAGAAGATTTACTAAGAGAGCTTCAGCCTAGAATCCACTCTATAATTTCAGAAATAAATAGAAGACTTACATTAGAACTGACCATAAAATTCCCGTTTGATGAAGCACTAAGAAACAAAATGGCAATAATTAATCATGGAGAAGTAAGAATGGCAAATCTTTGCGTAGCAGCTTCTCACTCAGTAAACGGAGTATCGGCACTTCACAGTGAAATCATAAAGAAAGATATATTTGGGGGCTTTTACAAGGTTACGCCAAACAAGTTTACGAATGTAACCAACGGAATAGCTTACAGAAGATGGCTTTGCCAAGCAAATCCAAAGCTTACCGAATTTATAGAAGCGCTTATAGGACCAGAGTTTAAAAAAGATGCCTCACAGCTTCAGAAACTACTGGATTACAAAGATGATAGAGATATACTGTCACAGTTAGAACAGATAAAGCGAGAAAATAAAGTAAGACTTGCAGAAAAGATTTTTGAGAAAAATGGGATAACTGTAGATCCAGACTCAATATTTGATGTACAGGTTAAGCGTTTCCATGAATACAAGAGACAGCTACTAAATCTGCTTCATATAGTATATCTATATGATAGATTAAAGACCGATCCAAACTTTGATATGGCGCCAAGAACCTTTATATTTGCAGGGAAATCAGCACCAGGGTATACAACGGCTAAAAGAATAATAAGTTTTGCTTGTCATCTAGCTAACAAAATAAATCATGATCCAGATATAAATGGAAAACTAAAGGTTGTATTCTTAGAAAACTATTCCGTATCATTAACCGAGTATATAATGCCTGCAGCAGATGTTTCAGAACAAATATCCCTTGCAGGAAAGGAAGCTTCAGGAACGGGAAATATGAAGCTTATGATAAATGGAGCAGTTACCATAGGAACCTATGATGGGGCAAATATAGAGATTCATCAGCAAGTTGGAGATGATAATATATTTATATTTGGAATGAGAGAAGAAGAAGTTAGAAAACTTATAGAATCTCATAGCTACAGCCCATATGAATATATGATGAATGATTCGAATATATACAGAGTAATGAAGCAGCTTTCCTCAGAGATCGATAGCATTAACTTTAATGATATTGCAAACCTTATAACCAATGGTAGCGGTGGAAACCCAGACCAATATTTTATACTTGCTGACTTTGAAGCTTACAGAAAAGCTCAAGAAAAAGTTCAGGAAGCTTGGAAAGATAGAGATAGATGGAACAGGATGTCTCTTGTAAACATAGCAAAAGCAGGAATATTCTCAGCAGATAGAAGTGTAAACGAATATGCAGAGCGAATATGGGGGCTTAAGAAAGGTTATGGAAAATAAATATATAGACTATAATTCAAAGGGTGAATTTTATAAATCACCCTTTGGTGCTATTGAAATTGGCACACAAATAACGTTTAAGATCGGCGTAGCAAGAAGTCTAGGTAGAGTAGATGTAGCCCTTATAGTAGAAGATGATGAAACCAAAGTTCATACTGAAATACAGGGTAAATGGAGTATGATGTCTGAGGGGAAGGACTACTATGAATTTTCTTGGAAACCTGAAAAAATAGGCCTGTATTTTTATTATATGAAAGTAAGACTGCATGGCATAGAAAAGCAAACCAAGGATAATACCTTTAATACTAAAGTCCATCAGCAACTTGTATACGATAAGGACTATGATATTCCAAGCTGGCTTTCAGATGGAATAATGTATCAGATATTTCCAGATAGATTCAATCGAAGCCCTAGATATAAGCCCCCACATATAAATAAGGATTATATTTTAAGAGATGATTGGGGCGAAAAACCATATTGGAAAGATGAATATGGGGAGGTTAGAAATAAAGACTTTTTTGGCGGAAATCTTAGAGGGATAATTGAGAAACTATCATATTTAGAAGAACTTGGAATAAGTGTGATATATCTTAATCCAATAAATGAAGCCTACTCAAATCATAGATATGACACAGCCGATTATAAAAACGTAGACCCAGTCCTTGGAACTAATCAAGATTTTTCAGAGCTTTGTCAAGAAGCCCTAAAGCGAGGGATAAGAATAATCTTAGATGGGGTTTACAATCATACTGGAGATGACAGCATTTATTTTAATAAGTATAGACGCTATGATAATTCAGATGGAATGGGTGAAGTAGGCGCATACAATAGCCCTGATTCAAAATACTATAGATGGTATAATTTTATACACTATCCAGACAAGTATGAATCTTGGTGGGGCATAACTACACTGCCAAATGTAAACGAAACCGAAAAAAGCTTTATGGATTATATAATAAGAGATAAGGATTCAGTAATAAATCAGTGGTTAAATCTAGGCGCATCAGGATATAGATTAGATGTTGCAGATGAGATTCCAGATGTATTTTTGGAAGAACTAAGAAAGACGGCAAAATCCAATAAAGCGGATTGCACTATAATAGGCGAGGTTTGGGAAGATGCCTCAAATAAAATAAGCTATGGCAAACGAAGAAGATATCTTCAAGGGCATCAGCTTGATAGCGTAATGAACTACCCCCTAAAAGAAGCCATGATAAGATTTATGAACACCAAAGATGCGAGAGAATTTGCAGATGAGATAGAAACGCTTAGAGAACACTATCCCGAAAAAGTATTTTATAGTCTTATGAATATACTTGGGACTCATGACACAGAAAGGATTCTTACAGTCTTTATGAAAACGGATCATATAGCAGCTAAGCGAAAGCTCTGTATTTCATTAATGCTTCTAGCATTTCTTCCAGGGATTCCTTGCATATACTATGGCGATGAGCTTGGAATGACGGGGGAAAAAGATCCAGATAATAGAAGATGCTTTGATTTTGGAAGCCGCAATCAGCGAATATTTTCTCACTATAAAGACATTCTAAATATAAGAAAACAAGTTAAAAATATAGGCAGCTATAAGTATGAGCTTTTAGAAGCCAGCGGTGGACTCTTTTCATTTTCAAGAGAATATGGGGAAGAAATAATATATGTAGCCGTAAATCTTGAAGCAGAATCTGAAGTTAGGCTTCCCATAACAAGCGTTAAAACTTTCTTTACGATGGGGCATACTGAGATAATAGAGAAGGATTTGATAAAGCTTGGGGAGTACTCAGGGGTAATTGTAAGAGGGTATAAAAAATAATATTTTAAGAAAATAAGATTGAGGTTATTCCGAGGTCTTATTTTTAGTTTCAAAATGGAACTACGTTTCGAAATGAGACTTTAATTGTTACTAAAAATAAAAACAAGTATCATTTTGGAACTAAAATTTTCGAAAACGTGGTTATATTTTTGGCATAAAAATTGCTTATATTATGTATTAGATACCGACGTTTCATTTAAATACAGCATATAAGAAATATTTTTGAAAAATAAAGGAGAAAATCATGTTCGAGAATTTTGTAGATATATTAGAAGAGGAATTAAGACCAGCGCTTGGATGTACAGAGCCAATAGCAATCGCATTAGCAGCTGCTAAAGCAAGAGAAGTCCTTGGAGTAATGCCAGAAAAACTTGTAGCACATTGTAGCGGAAACATAATAAAGAACGTAAAAGGAGTGACCGTGCCAACTACAGGAAACATGAAGGGAATAGAGACAAGTGCTATTCTTGGAGCGGTAGGAGGAGATGCAACTAGAGAACTTGAAGTACTTACTACAGTTAAACCAGAGCACATAGAAGAAACTAAAAAACTTCTATCAGAAAAGATGTGTGAAGTTACGCTTGCAAAAGGCGTGGAAAATCTTTATATCGAAATGACAGCAATAAGCGGTTCAGATGAAGCACTTGTTATAATATCAGATAGCCATACAAACGTAATAAGAGTAGAAAAGAACAAAAAAGTTGTATTTGAAAAAAACGCAGAAGAAGCAAAGGCACAGAAGGTGCTTGATCGTTCAAACCTAAGCGTTAAAAATATATATGAGTATGCAACTACTGTAGATGTAGAAATCGTGAAACCTATTCTAGATAGACAGATAAAATGCAACATGGAAATCGCAGAAGAGGGCATGAAAAATCACTATGGAGCAGCCGTAGGAAGAACTCTAGTAAAGCATTATGGAGATGATATAAAGAACCTAGCAAAAGCTTATGCAGCAGCAGGATCAGATGCAAGAATGAGCGGATGTGTACTTCCAGTAGTTATAAACTCAGGAAGTGGAAATCAGGGAATGACGGTATCTATACCAGTTATAATGTATGCTAAACACCTTAATGTATCACAAGAAAAACTTTATAGAGCGCTTACACTTGCTAACCTTTTAGCTATACACCAAAAAGCAGGAATCGGTAAACTTAGTGCATACTGTGGAGCAGTAAGTGCAGGTTGTGCAGCAGGCGCAGGAATCGCATATCTTCATGATGCATCATTTGATGTAATAAAAAATACGCTTGTAAACTCATTAGCAAACGTTTCAGGAATAGTATGTGACGGAGCAAAACCTTCATGTGCGGCAAAAATAGCATCATCTTTAGATGCGGCGATAATGGGATATATAATGGCAGCTGATGGAGAAGCATTTAGTGCAGGAGAAGGTCTAGTTACAAAAGATATAGACACTACAATAAAAAATATAGGAATAATGGCAAAAGAAGGAATGAGACAGACAGACGTTGAAATCCTAACGCTTATGATAAGCGAAAATTAGGACTTTTTAGTATAGAATTAAATTGGAGATTGTAAATAATTTTGTGTAAACCTAAAAAAACACTTAGATTAATATGTTTTAATATTAATCTAAGTGTTTTTTATTATGGGCATAATCATTTGTGATATATTAAGACATTATCATATATGGAACATAATGACATCATTTTTTTATTTAAACATATTGATTTTTTTTTATAAATGTGTATAATTAAATTATAGTTTCATATTTCGATACATAGTTCCATATTACGAAACACATGTTGTGTTAAAAACTAAAGGAGATGTTTATGAATCCAATATTAGAACAAATTCAAAATTTAGGTATTGTACCAGTTGTAGTATTAAATGATATTGCAGATGCTATCCCTCTTGCCAAAGCTCTTTGTAACGGGGGGCTTCCTTGTGCAGAAGTTACCTTTAGAACAGACGCTGCAGAAGAATCTATTCGCCTTATATCATCCAATTTCCCTGATATGCTAGTTGGTGCGGGGACTGTACTTACGATAGACCAAGTGGACCGTGCTATAAATGCAGGTGCGAAATTCATTGTAAGTCCTGGTCT
>JBOFWC010000039.1:0-5061 GCA_051653405.1 Proteocatella sp.
GGTGATATTTTAAATTTTAAACCGAGAAGTTCATCATAGAAATAATCTCTTCCTGAAAGAACTTTTAAGCTATCGCAGATAACTGCATCTGATAGAGAGTCATTTGTAGTATGAAGGATACCTACCATTTTTCCATCGAGTGATAAGTTTTCTAAAACTTTTACAAAACCACTCATATCAAAGTCTACTTGAGAAGTGGTAACTATATTTACTAAGATTTCTCCGGTGTTTTGACCTTTTCTTACCACTAAATGTCTTAAATAGCCTTCGTGACTTAAAATCCTATAGAATGGAAGGTCTGCTTCTCTAAAATATTGACAGGTAGCAGAAATTATTTTTCTATAATCAGAATCTACTATTTTACATGTATCCACAAGGACTATGCTATTACTTTTTGTAGTCATATGCATTCCAAGTGAAAGGGGGGCATCTTTGGTTTCATTTCCAAAAGTAAATTCCATTTTATTTTTATATTCAAGATTTATAGGACTTGGAACCATTTCTAAGTTTTCAAATTCATCATGCCCTGCAGCTATGAACATATCTTTAAGTTGCTTCGCTTTTAATTCTACCTGTTTATTATAAGGAAGAGAGAGCATTGAGCAACCGCCACATACGTCATAGTGGTTACAAGTTTCTTCTGTTTCAAGTGGTGAATTTGAAATAGTTTCAAGGATTTTACCATCAGTTTTATTTTTTCTTATTTTTTTTATTAATACCTTTACTTTTTGTCCGGGGATACCATTTTTAAAAACTATAGTTTTGTCGTCTTTGTAGCTTATTCCTTCTCCTCCAAACTTAAGTTCATCAACATTCAGTTCTAAAATTTCTCTTTTTTTCATATCTATAAGGGATAAATCCCAACTCCTTTCATTGTTATTAAAGCTATTATTTGTTCAGGTATGGCTTTAAAAGCTGCATTTCTTCTTCAGATAGTTCTCTAAATTCTCCAAGTTCAAGACTATTGTCAAGGTTAATAGGTCCCATTGTAAGGCGTTTTAAATATATAACCTCTCTATCGATTGCTTCAAACATTCTTTTTATCTGATGAAATTTTCCTTCCTTTATAGTAATATTACATTCAGATATCTCAGATGAATTTAGAATTTCAAGTTCTGAAGGTAAGCATGTATAAGAATCATCTTTAAAGGTAATTCCTTTTTTAAACTTAACAACATCTTTTTCATTTAAAGGGGCACCTTCTACTTTTGCATAATACAGCTTATCTACGTGTTTTTTAGGTGATAAAAGGTTGTGTGAAAGTTTTCCGTCATTTGTTATAAGAAGTAAACCTTCAGTATCTTTATCTAATCGTCCTACTGGGAATGGGTCAAATACTTGAAGTTCGTAAGGAAGAAGGTCAATAACCGTGTCATCATAATTGTCCTCTGTAGCAGAAATTACATTTTGTGGTTTGTTCATCATTATATAAATGAATTCACGGTATTTAACAAGATTGTCCATATAACGAATCTCATCTTTGTCAGTATCTACTTGAATGGACACATCTTTAATAGGAAGTGTATTTAAGGTGATTATTCCATTTTTTGCATCTGCTTTTATTTCTTTTCTAGATCCATAACCCATATTAGAAAGCAGTTTATCGATTCTCATTTTTGGCATTTTGTTCTCCAATCTAAAATTTAAAGGATTCTCCAGTTTTTATTATAGTAATTTTTCAAAGTTCCATTTTGAACTTTACCATACCCTAGAGGGTATTTATCAACACATATAATGTAGAATCCATTTTTTTCTTCTAAAAATATGGTCTCACATTTTAGATATTTTATAAGGTTTTCATCATTTACATTTAAGGAAATAGTGTGCTTGAAATCTTCCTTTTTAAGAGCCATAATAAAGGCTGAGCTTGGAATAAAGCTTTTTCCTTTTACTTCTCCTATATAGAGTCCGTTTCTTACTACTTTAATTCCTTTTAAATTCACCTCTAAATCAAGTTCTTTATATATTCTACCATTTTCTACAACAAAGTTTCCATCAATGCTTATATTTAATTCATTTTTTTCAAATTCAAGATACTCTTTAGGAAGCTTATTTTTAGAAGTATATGGGAGGCTGTGTTTTTTAATAGTGTTATCACACAAATCTGAAGAAGTTGTTTTTTGTAAAAGGCACAAGAAATGACCCTCGCCCTTTAATTTATGAGGAAACAATCTATTTGATTCAGTGAGTTCAAAACCTTCGCTAAAACCATATTTTGGAATTAGTTTTACAGGTTTAAATAGAGGGTTTTCATTTAAAAATTCTAGTATCTGATGCTCGTTTTCCTCCAAATTGAAAGTGCATGTAGAGTACATTAACAGACCTTTGGGTTTTAACATTTTAGCAGCTTCTTTGATAATGTTTTTTTGCATTTGAGGATTGGCTTCTCTAGATGATATATATGTCTTTATAAGATCGGAATCTTTTCTGAACATTCCTTCACCAGAACATGGGACATCAATCAAAACTCTGTCAAAGTACTCAAAAAATACTTTAGAAAGTTTTTCAGGAGAGTCGTTAGTAATTAAAGCATTTGATATTCCTTGCATTTCGATATTTTTTAGAACTGCTTTTATACGCTGATTTGAAATATCATTACTTACAACGAGGCCAGTGTTGTTCAACTTTGAAGCTATTTGTGTAGTTTTTCCGCCGGGAGCGCTACATAAATCTAGCACCTTCATATTTTCTTCTATATTTAAAAGTTCTACAGCAGACATTGCGGATGGTTCCTGTATATAGTAAAGACCAGCATTGTAGTAAGGGTTTTTTGCGGGTCTTTCCTCGCTATTAAAATAAAAACCAGAAGGGGACCATGGGACAGGTGCAAGCTCTAGATTTGGAATATTATAATCTAAAATATATTGCAACTCTTCAACTGAGAGTTTTAATAAATTTGCTCTTAAACCAGCATGTTTAGGTTCATTGTATGTTTCTAAAAATATCTCAAAATCGTCTTTTAAAAGGGACTTCATCTCTTTTAAAAATATATCTGGTAAATTTTGCATAAAAATTCCTTTACTTAGTTTTTTCTATAATTAATACATCATAACACTATATTATATCTTTTTTATAGATATTATACAATTATTTTAAATAAAAAAGATTAATGTGATATAATTAGATGTTATTAGTTAAGGAAAGAGGTTAATATGAGTTTTAGAAAATTTCAGTTAGATTCAAAGATAATAGAGTCACTTAAGACCTTAGAATATAAAGTTCCAACTCAAGTTCAAGAAGAAGTTATACCGGCGGTTTTAAATGGAAAAGACGTTATAGCTTTTGAAAAGACAGGAAAAGGAAAGACGGCAGCGTTTTCGATTCCACTATGTGAGAAAGTAAATTGGGAGATAAATTCTCCTCAAGTTCTAGTTGTAGCGCCCACAAGAGAACTTGCAATTCAGATTTCTCAAGAAATAGAGCAAATTGGGAAAAATAAAAGGTTAAGAGCACAGGTTTTATATGGAAAACAAAGCTTTGAAAAAGAAAAACTTAATTTAAAACAGAAATGTCATTTTATAGTAGCTACTTTAGGCCGTTTAAAAGATCATGTTGAAAGGGGTACTATAGATTTATCTAATGTAGAGTACTTAGTGTTAGATGAGTTTGATGAACTTATGCAAAGTGGATTTATAAATGATTTAAACTTTGTTATGGATAATCTTTTAAATGTAAAACAAAAAATATTTGTATCTGCAACGGTTCCTGCTAATATAAATGAAATTATAGAAAAATATTTAGCGGAACCTTATGTTTATGACTATAGAAATTATGAAGAGAAAGAAGAATTTAAATTAAGCCAAAAGTATCTACTTTTAGATGATATTTCTATGGACAATAAAATAGCAGCTTTGAAAAAAGTTATAGCACAAGAGGGGGCATATAAGAGTATAGTATTTGGTAATACTCAAGTATGTGTGGAGTCGCTTTATGATAAGCTTAAACCTGAAATTGGTTCACTATTTAAGATACATGGAGATATGAGTCAAAGGGATAGAATTAAAGCGCTTAGAAATTTTTCACTTCATAAAAAGAGCATCATAATATCTACAAATGTAGTAGCAAGAGGTATTCATATTGATGACGTTGATCTTGTTATAAATTTTGAAGTTCCATTTGAAAAAGAAAAATATACTCATAGAATAGGGAGAACTGCAAGGGCTGGGAATGAAGGGTTAGCGGTTACTTTTGTAGGAAATTCGGAATTGGAAGGTTTTATGAAAAAAACTGATTTTGATGAATCTATAGAAAAATATGATTTGAGTAATGCTGAAAATAAGGGGTTTTATTCATCATTTATTATGAGCTCTAAAAATCGTATTGTTTTACAACCAAAAAATGAAGACATAATAAAGCTTTATTTACGAGGGGGAAAAAATAAGAAATTAAGAGCAGTTGATATTGTAGGAACTATTTGTAGTGTAGAGGGGGTAAGCTCTGATGATATAGGCGTGATAAAAATAGAACTGGATTACACTACAGTAGATATTTTAAATGGGAAAGGGTTTATTGTTTTAAATGCACTTAAAGATAAAAATATAAAAGGAAAACGCATAAAAGTAGAAATTGCAAAACGCTAAAATTTTTAAAATGCAAGAAAACATTGTAATAATAATACTTTCGTGGTAAAATGGAATAAATAAAAATAGGAGGTTAATTATGAAAAGCATAGTAACAAGTAAGGCACCAGCTGCAATTGGACCATATTCACAGGGAAAAGATACTGGAAATATAGTATTTACTTCAGGGCAGCTTCCAATCAACATGGAAACTGGACAGATGGAAACTGAGATAAAGGCAGCTACGAAAGCATCTCTAGATAATGTTAAATCAATTCTTGAAGAGGCTGGACTAACGATGGCTGATGTTGTTAAAACTACAGTTTTTATAAGTGACATGGAAAACTTTGGGGAAATGAATGAAGTTTATGCTGGATTTTTTGGTGAAAATGCACCTGCGAGATCTTGTGTACAAGTTGCTAGACTTCCAAAAGATGCATTAGTTGAAATAGAAGCAATTGCAATAAGAGGATAATATGAAAATAATAGTTGTAGGACTTGG
>JBOFWC010000040.1:0-5474 GCA_051653405.1 Proteocatella sp.
TACTTAAAGAGCTTGGGAAAATTAGAAAGCCGATACTTTTGAAACGGGGACTATCAGCAACTGTAGAAGAATGGCTTATGTCTGCAGAATATATAATGGCTGGGGGAAATAATCAGGTTATTCTTTGTGAAAGGGGGATAAGAACTTTTGAAACAAGTACTAGAAACACTCTGGATTTAAGTGCGATTCCGGTTATAAAAAGGCTTAGTCATCTTCCTGTTATAGTTGATCCAAGTCATGCGACAGGTTCATGGTGGATGGTGGAAGCTCTTTCTAGAGCGGCAATTGCGGCGGGTGCGGATGGACTTATAATTGAGGTGCACAATGATCCGAAAAATGCACTTTGTGATGGAGCTCAGTCTATAAAGCCTAAGAAATTTAAGGATTTGATGGTATCACTAAAAGATATTGCAATTGCAATTGGAAGAGATATTTAGCTAGAAGCGAGTGAAAGAAGAAGGGAGATTTTGTAATTGAGAGATTTAGCAAATAATAAGGAAATGAAAAGAGTTAAGATAGAGCCAGCAAAACTTAGCGGAGATATAAGAATACCTCCTTCAAAAAGTCTCTGTCACAGAGCGATAATATGTGCGTCGCTGAGTGAGAATGAGAGCTTCATTAAAAACTTTATCATGTCAGAAGATATGACAGCTACCATTGGGGGGATGAAGGTTTTAGGAGCAAAGATAGAACAGTTAAAAAATGAATCTGAAGAAATTGAGTTAAGAATAAACGGAGGTTATGGAAAAAACGGAGATTATATAGACTGTATTGAATCGGGCTCGACAATAAGGTTTTTGATACCTATAGCGCTGCTTGATAACAAAAGCGTAACATTTGATGGAAGAGGAAAGCTTGTTACAAGACCGCTGGGGCCATATAAGGAGATGTTTGAAAAACATAACATAAAATACATTTATAAGGCTGAGCAGCTGCCACTTACGGTAGAAGGCTGTTTGAAAAGTGGGGAGTATTTTCTTGAAGGAAATATAAGCTCGCAGTTTGTAACAGGACTTTTGTTAACGCTTCCGCTACTTGAGGGAGATTCAAAAATAGTAATTACTACAGAGCTTGAATCTAAGGGTTATGTAGACCTTACTCTAGATATGCTTGATAAGTATGGAATATGTATTGAAAACAGAAATTATAAGGAATTTATTGTAAAAGGAAATCAAAAATATCGCAAGCGAGATTATTATGTTGAGGGAGATTTTTCACAGGCGGCATTTTGGATTGTCGCAGGCCTAATTGGAAACAGCATTAGGTGTTTGGATTTAAATATAGAGTCGCTTCAAGGGGATAAGGTTATTTTAGATATAGTAGAAGCTATGGGCGGAAGTATTGAAATTAATGAGGATTTTGTAAAGGTTTATAAATCGGATACGTCAGGTATTGTTATAGATGCTTCCCAGTGTCCAGATCTAGTTCCAATACTTGCGGTATTAGCTTCGGTTAGCAAAGGGACTACGAGGATAGTAAATGTGGCAAGAGTGAGAATAAAGGAATCTGATCGTCTTAAAGCAATATCAGAAGAGTTAAGAAAATTAGGAGCGGATATAGAAGAATTAGAAGCTGGACTTGTAATAAATGGAGTTGAGAGGCTCTGCGGTGGTGAGGTTGATAGCTGGAATGATCACAGAATAGCTATGGCACTTGCGATTGCATCTATAAGATGTGAGAATACAGTTATTATAAATAATAGTGGGGCCGTAAAAAAATCTTATCCAGGATTTTGGAAGGATTTTAAAAGTTTAGGAGGAATAGTTAAACTGTAATGGAGGCAAGAGAATGGTGAAGATAGGATTTCAAGGAGTAGAGGGATCATTCAGTGAAGAGGCACTTTTTAAATATTTTGGAAATAAGGTGAATACTATTGCATTAAGGCAGTTTGAGGATGTATTTGAAGCTATAAGTCAGGAGGCCTTAAATTATGGAATTCTACCTATCGAAAATTCATCTACAGGAAGTGTTAATGAAGTATATGATTTTTTGAGAAAATATGGATGCTATATAAATGGAGAAATAATAATAAGAGTAAGGCAGAATCTTTTGGGGATAAGAGGAGCAAAACTAGAAGACATAGAGGAAGTTTATTCACATTCTCAGGGATTTCAGCAATCTATGGATTTTTTCAAATCTCAGCCAAAGCTTAAACTGATTCCCTATCATAATACGGCTATTAGTTCAAAGTTTGTAAGTGAATTAGGAGATAAATCAAAGGCAGCAGTTGCAAGCAAAAGAGCGGCAGAGATATATGGTTTGGATATTATTAAGGAAAATATAAATTTTAATAGCAATAATTATACACGCTTTGTAATTGTAGGAAAACATATTGAACTTAATGATAATTCAGACAAGATAAGTATTGTACTTACAATTCCTCATAAAGCGGGCTCGCTTTCAAGTATACTTAATTTATTTTCAGAAAAAGGACTTAATCTTCTTAAAATAGAGTCAAGGCCTATAGCTAATAAATCATGGGAGTATTTTTTTCATCTTGACTTCGAAGGAAATTTGCAAAATATAGAAATTTATAATATTATGGAAGTTATAAAGAGTAAGGTTACTTATTTTAAGATACTTGGAAATTACAAAAAATATTAAATAAATAGGAGATAGATATGATAGATAAATATGGTCTTCTTGGGGAAAAACTTGGGCATAGTCTTTCGCCATCAATCCATAATATGATTTTTGAAGAACTTGGATTCGAGGCCGAGTATAATCTTTTTGAAGTTAATCATAAAGATTTAAAAAATGCGATAGATAATTTTAAGAAGTTTGAATTTAAGGGTATTAATGTAACTATACCATATAAAGTTGATGTGATGGAATATATGGATCAGATATCTGAAGAAGCCTCTAAGATAGAAGCTATTAATACCATAACTTTTGAAGGAGGCTGCTTAAAGGGCTATAATACGGATTATTATGGTTTTGGTATGCTTCTAAAAAAGAATAATATAGAAGTTAAGGGGAAAATAGCAGTAATTCTTGGAAGTGGAGGCGCTTCAAAGTCAGTATATCAATATCTTGAAGATAATGGGGCAGGTCAGATAATTATAGTAAGTAGAGACCCAGAAAAAGCTAGAGATATTTTTAAAGGAAGTAAGGCGGTATCTTATGAGGAGCTTAACTTTATTGAAGGTGGAGATATAATTATAAATTGCACTCCTGTGGGGATGTTTCCTAATATAGATGTATCTCCAGTAGAAGAAGCTATAATAGGAAGATTTTCGTCAGCTATTGATCTTATTTATAATCCTAAAGAAACTTTGTTTTTGAAATATGCAGAAGAAAAAGGGGTAAAGGCACTAAATGGACTTTATATGCTTGTGGGGCAAGCGGTTAAATCTCAGGAGATATGGAATCATATTGAAATAAGTGATGAAATAGCTGAAAAAATATTTATTAAAATAGATGCTACTATGTTTTAGAATATATTTTATTTTTAAATATATTTCGTTATTTCTAATTTAGGTTCGAATTGAGAAGGGGGATACTTATGGAAAGGAAAATTGAACAGGTGGTTAATGGGTTTAGAACTCATGATGGAGCAGGGGTTAGTTTGGTTCGCGTGCTGGGGATAAATACAGTTAAGGATTTTGATCCAATTCTTTTACTTGATTCATTTGATAGTACAGATCCAACTGAATACATAGCAGGTTTTCCTATGCATCCGCATCGTGGCATTGAGACCATAAGCTATGTGTATAGTGGGTTTATGACACATAAGGACAGCTTGGGAAATACGGATACGATTGGGGAGGGAGAAGTTCAGTGGATGACTGCTGGTTCTGGGATTTTGCATGAAGAAAAACTTCCAGCTTCTGAACGACTTTTGGGAGTACAGCTTTGGTTAAATCTTCCAGCTAAAGACAAGATGGTACCACCCGCTTATCATAGCATTAAGAATAGTGACATTCCAGAAATCTCTATAGATCAAGGTTATGTAAGATTATTAGCAGGAGAGTATAATGGAGTAACTGGGTTTAAAAGTCTGTACTTGCCGCTTGATTACTATGATATACATTTAAATCCTGAATCAGAGCTTCAAATAGATACAACGAAAGATCGCTCTGTTATGGTATTTACTTTGATTGGGGATGTATACGTTGGAGGACAGCTTGTTAAGGAGAAGACTTCGGTAAAGCTTTCTAGTGGAGACTTTGTTAAGCTTAAAGCTACAGATAAAAATGCACAAGTGCTTTTTGTAAGTTCAACACTTCTTGAAGAGTCTATAGCTTGGGGTGGACCTATAGTTATGAACACTAAGTCTGAATTAAATAAAGCGTTTGAAGAATTAAATGATGGAAATTTTTTAAAACATGGTATAAAATATGAGTAAACGTATTAAAATTTAAGATAAAAAGGTATTAATAAAGGGCTCTTTCTAAGGGTCCTTTTTGGATGAAAAACATTTACTTAAATTATATATTGGATTACAATATAGTTTGGGTAAATAAGAATATATAATGTTAAAAAATATAAATGAAAGGGGTGTGATTGATGGAAAAATCTGTAATGAGCATTTTACTAATTATATCTTCGGTAATTTTAATGCAAATGTTTTTTTATGCAATCAGGAGAAGGCATATAAATGGAGCATTTTCTTTTTCAATTTTACTGTTATTGATGTCAATTCATACTTTTGGATATGTATTTGAGCTTTTAAGTGAAACTTTAGAACAAATGTACTTTTGGATAAGATTTGAATATATAGGTATAGCTTTTTATCCATTTTTAATAATGTGGTTTTCTAAAATATATACTGATGAGGGGAAATTTGCAAATAAATATGTTCTTAGTTTAATTTTTATGATAAATCTAGTCACGTTAATTCTTGTAAATACGAACTCTTATCACTGGCTTTACTATGATTCTGTAAAAGTAGACTATTCACTTGGATTTAGTGTTTTAAATTTAGGGAAAGGTGTATGGTATTATGTACAAACTATTATACTATATATTTCAAATATTTATGGAGCGTTTGTATTTGCGAAAAAACTAAATAAGTCAAAAGGTCAATATAGAAATAAAACATGGTTTATGTTTATAGGAGTTACTGTCCCTATATTCATAAATATAATATATTTTTTAAATTTAGGGCCTAGTCACATAGACTTAATGCCATTTTCATATATATTTATGAGTATTTTTCTGTGTATAGGATTTTTTAGGTATAATGTACTTTTTTTGATTCCTGTAACGTATGAAATGATATTTAATGCGGTTGACGAAGCGGTTATAGTTACAGATAAAAATGGAATAATTATAAGATTTAATAATGCGTCAAAATTATATTTCCCATCTTTGGAAAATGTAAATATTGGAGAACATTCAGATTCAATATTAGAGCTTTCAGATTATGATTTTAAATCAGATAATGAGTCATATAGACTTAATGACAAAATATATAAACTCAAACTTATTAATATAAAACGCAGTGGAGTTAAGATATATGTTGCAAATGA
>JBOFWC010000041.1:0-2071 GCA_051653405.1 Proteocatella sp.
GCAAGAAAAAGCAGATCAGATGATAGATAAAATAAGTGTAAAAGAGTTAGAAGACCCTTTTAAGGGTTAGTTAGGTAATAGATGCAAAGTGGCTTGAACAAAGAGAAAGCCCGCACTTTTAGGTGCAGGCAAGTAAAAGTGCCTTATAGGCTCGGTACAAGCCGCCTGTTTTACAGGCGGTCTTGACTTAATTGCACATTTATTATAGGGTTGCTTCAAAGGAAACAGCTGTTTTATTTTAATATGTGCATGATATATAGTATATTATTTGCGCAGTCGGTCAACAATTGTGGCACAAGCTGCATCTCCAGTGATGTTGACGGCTGTGCGCAGCATATCAAAAATACGATCCACACCAAAGAGGATCGGCAAGGCTTCGATCGGAATATTCGCTGCTACCAGCACCGCTACAACGAGCAGTGTAGGGCCTGGTACGCCAGCCTGACCTACCGCACCGAGCGTAGAAGTGATTATGATGGCGATGTACTGGCTAACGGAAAGTTCCATGCCGTACATCTGAGCCAAAAAGCAAGCGGCCATTGCGTAATAGGCAGCATTTCCGTTCATATTGATTGTAGCCCCCAGCGGAAGAGCGAACGAAGTGGTTTCCTTGGAAACATGAAGTTCATCTTCAGTTGTTGCCATATTTAATGGAAGTGTTGCCATAGAAGATGCTGTCGAAAAGGCAAAGAGCTGAACTTTATACATCGCCTTGAAAAAGCCGACGTAGGTCGTGCATTTTGAAAAAATGGCTACTGTACCGCCAATCATCCCATAAGTGATAATAGCCAACGCAATGATGTAAAGAAGGACCAAATAGACGATTTTAACCAGAACATCATAGCCAAAGGTACCGACGGCATCGGCCATCAGGCAAAAAACGCCCAGTGGAGCAATGTACATAATAGCTAGCATGATTTTTATAAAAGCTTCTGTAAGGCTGTCAAAGATATTCAACAAAAAATCCTTTTTTTCGCCTTCAAAATGAGATAGAGCAAAACCTAAAAACAAGGAGAAGGTAATAACTTGCAAAATATTGCCGTCTACCAAGGCCTTAAATGGGTTAACTGGGACAAAGCCGATGATGGTATCCCAGAATCCTGGCAGTGATGAATTTGACGCCAAATCGCCGACAGCGGCAACACTGCCAAAGGTTGCGATATTAATTCCTGCCCCTGGTTGGAACATTTCACATAAAATGATACCGATGATGACGGAACAAACAGTGGTCAGTGCATAATAAACAAATGTAAGAAAACCGATTTTTCCTGCGCTGCGCGAATTGCCAAGTGAAGCTGCACCGCTGACGAGTGAGAAGAAAACCATAGGGACAATAACCATCTTGATCAGCTGCATAAAGAGATTTCCGCCTGGTGCGAACATACTGGCAGAGTCCCCCATAACAAGGCCAACGATCGCGCCCAGTATCGTTGCAGCAATAATCCACGTTCCTAGTTTTGATAGCATATCATTTGATTTTTCTGACATAAGAGCCCTCCTAAAATATTTGGTTTATAATATAAGAAGCTATATTATTGTGAATGCTGATAATGTTTATAACGCAGATCTCTCTTTCTTTCAAGGGTAAGATAGGGTAACCTGGAGAGTTACCCTTTTATCGGACAAAACAATATCTTAGCAAAATTCACCATGATCTATATGGATTTTATCACAGCAGGCATATATTTACTATAAAACAGCTTAAAATAAATCAAAGAGTATGTTTCAGTAGGAAATGAAAAAGTTTAGATCCATATAAAATATTGTAATTTTATCCGGAAACAGAAAACAGATAGTGTCTTTCAAACTTTTTATCTGCAAATTTCGGCTCCGATCCGATGGGGGAAATAGCCCTTCGATCGGGCTTGTTTAGATAATTTGTCAAAAAGGGGTAAAACTCTCTATATCTGTAACTTTACTAGAAATTTATCAACCCTTTTAGTGTTCAAAAAAATAAATGTTGCAGCCTTGAGTTTTATCAATACTACAACATTTATTACAAATTTTATTTGATTTTTTAAAGGGCGAGAACTTTGGCCGCAAGATCAGCCAGCTGTTCTTGGGTGGGGAT
>JBOFWC010000042.1:0-2508 GCA_051653405.1 Proteocatella sp.
GATACATATATAAGTACTACCCCTGTAATCGTATCCATAAGATTTAACGCAATCATTATCTTATAAAGCGGTAACATTACGCTATATGCGGGAAGTGCCATTGTCATAAGAAGCGTTCCAAAGAGCATTTCCCTTCCTCTAAACTCCCATCTTGCAAATACATATCCTGCCAAAAGTGCTATTATGCAAATGATTATAGTTGCTAATATACATGTAATCATAGAATTATAAAATGCATCCGAAAAGTTTCTAGCTGTAAGTCCATGTGAATTTCCTATTCCAAAAAATTCTCTATAATTATCCAAACTTACTTCTTTCGGAAACCATTGTGGAGGAGATTTCAATAATTCTTCCTTGCTTATGACACTTATTCTTAATGCCCATAAAAGTGGTACTAGGCTATATAAGAAAACCATAATACTTATAAGCATAAGTACGTATCTTCTTGCTTTTTTGCTATTTTTTATACGCATTATTCGTCCTCCCTACCTATCCTAGAATACACTGCCATAAGTAGTAGAATTATTGTTGAGATTATAAGTGCTAGTGCCATTCCATTTCCTAAATTGTATTCTCTAAATGCAATAAGGTAATCCTGTATTAAAAGTGAACGTGTATCAAGTGCGGTTCCTGTCATTGCAAAAGCTTCATCAAAAAGATGAAATGCCCCAATTGTCCCCTGTGCCATAGTAATAAAAAGTACTGGCTTAAGATGAGGAAATAAAATTGTTATAAATCTTTGAAAAGCTCCTGCTCCATCTATTTTAGATGCTTCAATAATTTCATCTGGAAGCGTTTGAAGCCTTGCTATAAATAGAATCGTTATAAGTGGAATCATTTTCCATATATGCACTGCTATCACGCACCATTTTGAAAATACTGGATCATTAAGCCAAACTCTATAGCTGTCAATTACTCCAATATTGTTTAAAAAGCTGTTCCAAAGACCATTTGAAGGATCAAATATGAATCTCCAAAGTATTCCATTTACAAGTGGGGGTAGTGCCCATGGAATCATAAGTACTGCAATGAGAATTCCTCTTCCTCTAAAATTATTTTGAAATATAAGTGCTATCGAAATCCCTATTACATTTTCTACAAATATTGAGACTACAAGATAAAATACCGTGTTTCTCAAGCTTTGCTGCACATTTGCATCCATAGCTACCATTTGATAATTACCCAGTCCTGAAAATTTTCTGCTAAGAGTATCTAAAAGACTTACTTCAAAAAAACTATCTTTTGCAGCTGTTATCAGTGGTATCAACGTAAAAAATATAAGGAATACAAACATAGGAAATAAACATATTCCTATTAAAATCCCTTTCTTATTTAGATACCTTTTTGATATATTTTTATTTAATAAAATTGTTTTTTTCATTAGTTTAAACACAAACAGGAAAAGACAGTATTTGCCTTTTCCTATTTCCTTTTTATTTGTTATTTTTTACTTAGTATTAAGCTTTGCGGCTGAATCTGCAATCGCTTGAAGTCCTTGATCTAATGTAAGGCTTCCTTTTGCCATCTGATTCATTATTGATGCAACTTCACCTTCCCAAGTTCCGTACCATTCAGGTGCTCCCTGAGGAAAAAGTGGCTCTATAGTTCCAAGCACCTCTGAAACAGTATCTCCTCCTGGAATTTTTCCATCTGCAATAAGTTTGTCCATAACATTCTTGCTACTTGGGAATATTCCATAGTCAAGGAAGAAACTTTCTATAAACTCTTCTCTGCTCACCCATTTTAAAAACTCTGCTGCGGCTTCTTTATGTTCACTTGCTGATGGAATTCCCCAGCCTTCAAGAAGTCCATATGTTCTGCTATTTCCATCCGCTCCAGGCACTTTTACAACTTTTACAGACTCTGAAATTTTACTTTTTTCTGCATTAAAATACTCCGTTACATTACCAGCCCAGCCCGCAATATCTATTGAACCTTCTCCATTTATAAAGCGATCTACTACGTCCATACCTTGATAATCTAAAGATGCTGGATTTATAAGCCCTTCATTTAGTCCTGTCATTATCCATTCCATTGCTTTGTGTCCTGCTGAATCTTTTTCTAAAAACATAGGGTTCATATTTTCATCGAATAATTCTCCCCCTAATGATTTGGTAAGCATAAACCAAGGCGTAGTTGTTCCTGCCGTAGCTGAAAGTGGAAGTGATATAGGATACTCCTCCGCTCCACTCGCTTTTATTTTTCTCGCTGCTTCAAGCATTTCATCTGCACTTTGAGGCATTTCTTTTATTCCAGCGGCTTCAAAATCTTTGCTAGCTACATAGGTCATCCTAAAATCATTATATATTGGTATTGCAAGATAGTTGTCACTATATTTAAAGGTATCTTTTGTCATACTATCACTCCAGAATGCTTCATCTAGATATCCATTTAGAGGTTCATACCATCCTGCCGCTCCAAAAGTACCTACCCAGTCCCAACTGAATTCCGTTACGTCTGCGGGAGCTTGACCACTTGAGCACGCCGTTACAATCCTATCTTTAAGTG
>JBOFWC010000043.1:0-23615 GCA_051653405.1 Proteocatella sp.
ATAAACGATGATTTAGAATCAGTAAAGAAAAGAGTAATAGAGGCGGCAAAGGAGCAAATATGTTTGACGGATTTATAAACGTGCTTAAACCGACAGGGATGACATCAAATGATGTAGTGGGAAGGCTTAAATATCTTGCCAAAAAATATACTAAAGAAAAAATAAAATTTGGACATACTGGAACGCTTGATCCAAATGCAGCAGGAGTAATGCTTGTATGCTTAGGAAGAGGTACTAAATTTAGTCAGTATGTAACAGAAAAAAAGAAAACCTATATAGGAACTATAAATCTTGGGGCTATGACAGATACTCTAGATACCTATGGAGTAGTTGAAGAAGAAAAAGCGGCATCATTAAAATTAGAAGACGATATAAAGCATATCTTAAACAGCTATCTAGGAAAATCAAAACAGATACCCCCAAAGTATAGTGCCCTTAAAATAAATGGACAAAAGCTTTATGATTTAGCAAGGAAGGGAAAAGATATTCCTGAGATAAAATCGAGAGATATAGAAATATTTAATATAGAATTTATCGAATATACTCATCCAATAATCAAATTTGAGGTAGAGTGTTCTGCAGGAACCTATATAAGAAGTTTAGCAAGAGATATAGGGGAAGATCTTGGAGAACTAGCACATTTAGGACTTCTTATAAGAACGAAAGTTGATAATTTTAGCATAGATAATAGCTATACTATAGAAGAACTTGAACGCTTGATGCAAGATGGAAATTTTGAAGAGGCCGTTATGGAAGTGGATGAAGTTTTAGATAAATTTCCAAGTCTTGAAATAAAAAATAGTGCTGAAAAAGCCTATTTAAATGGACTGTCTTTAGCCCAAGACAGAATAAATACAAAAATTAAAAAAGATATATCAAATTTTAAACAAAAGGTATATAATGAGAATGGACAATTTTTAGGAATAGGCAAGTTACGCCTTGACGAAAATCAAAATTATATTTTAAAATCAGAAACGCAAAGATAAAGGAATATGGATAAAATGACATTCTTAGAATATATAAAAACAATCGAGACAAAAGGACAGACTGTAGTTACTATAGGAAATTTTGATGGACTTCATCTTGGCCATATGGAGCTTATAAAAAAAGCCGTATCTTTAAGTAAAGAACATCAATTAGAAAGCATTGCTTTCACATACGATATTCATCCATTAAGCTATCTATACTCAAAATCAGTACATCTACTAATGAGTAATGATGATAAAGAAGAAATCCTTTTAGCTAAAGGTATTGATAGAGTGCTTCATGTCCCATTTGATGAAGAAATAAGAAATATGACAAGTGAAGAATTTTGCGATTATGTACTCATCGAAAGACTAAATACGAAGCATTTGGTAATGGGCGCAGATGCAAAATTTGGGAAAGAGAAAAAGGATATATATCATATAAAAGAGTATTGTGAACAAAAAGGAATAGACGTTCATATCATACCTCTTCTTATAATGGATGAAAAGCGGATATCAAGTTCTGCAATAAGAAAACTTGTGGAGCATGGCCATATAGAAAAGGCTAATGAGTATCTAGGAAGGTATTTTTCAGTAGAAGGAACTGTGGTGCATGGCAAAAAACTTGGAAGAAAGATAGGTTATCCCACGGCAAACCTGACAATAGATGCAGATAAAGCGGTTCCATCAAGAGGAGTATATGAAACTGTAGTTGAATTTGATGGGAAAAAATATATAGGCGCTACCAATGTTGGGACAAATCCTACAGTAGGAGATAAATCACTTCGAGTAGAGACTTATATAATAGATTTTAATGAGGAACTTTATGGTAAGTCTATAAAGGTTAGCTTTGTTAGAAAATTAAGAGATGAGATAAAGTTTAAAGATATAGACACGCTTATAATGCAGATGGAAAAAGATGTAAAAAATATTTTGGAAAATAAACTTTAAACAGTTTACGTAAATATACCTGTGTGGTATAATTATAAAGGTTGATTTTGCCTGAAACTAGGACCAACGACACTCCGACGTTAGCCTTGGTCAAGGACATGATTAATAAATAATAAAAAAGGAGAAAATAAAAATGACTAAAGTACAAAAAGAACAAATAATCAAAGAATATGCAATTCACGAGGGAGACACAGGATCTCCAGAGGTTCAAATCGCTATATTAACTCACAGAATAAATGAGTTAAATGGACACCTTGGTATCCATAAGAAAGACCACCATTCAAGAAGAGGTCTTTTAAAAATGGTTGGAAGCAGAAGAAACCTTCAAAAATATCTAAAAGAAAAAGATCTTACTAGATATAATACACTAATTGCAAAATTAGGATTAAGAAAGTAATAAGAAATAAAGAGCGGGGAAAGACCGCTCTTTTTCTATAAATAAGTGAAACAAATATCACAAAATTAAGAAGTATGTTATAAAACGGAGGTATCAATGATACAGAAATTTGAAATGCCATTAGGCAGTGGAAATTTAGAAGTAGAGATAGGTAAGGTAGCAGAACTTGCTAACGGTGCATGTCTTGTAAGATGCGGAGACACTGTAATACTTGTAACTGCTACAAACTCTAAAACTCCAAGAGAAGGAATTGACTTTTTCCCACTAAGTGTTGATTTCGAAGAAAGACTTTACTCAGTAGGAAAGATTCCTGGAGGATTTATAAAAAGAGAAGGAAGACCTTCGGAAAAAGCGATATTGACATCAAGATTAATAGATAGACCGATAAGACCACTATTTCCAAAAGGATATAGAAATGATGTTCAAGTAGTAGCGACAGTAATGTCTATAGATCCAGATGTGAATCCAGATACATTAGCGATGATAGGTTCATCTATAGCGCTTTCGATATCATCAATACCATTTAACGGACCAACTGGATCGGTATCAGTAGGACTTATAGATGGAGAATTTATAATAAATCCAAACCTTGAGCAAAGAGCTATATCTCAGATGTACTTAGTTGTTTCAGGAACAAAAGATGCAATAATGATGGTAGAAGCTGGAGCTAATGAAATATCAGAAGAAGTTATGCTAAAAGCTATACTTTTTGCACACGAAGAAATCAAAAAGATAGTTTCGTTTGTAGAAGATATTGCATCAAAAATAGGTAAGTCTAAAGATGAATATTCAGTATTTGCAGCGCCTGAAGAAATTGAAGAAGCTGTAGTTGCCTATGCAAAAGAAAAAATGAAGGAAGCAATCCTTACAAAAGATAAATTAGAGAGAATGGAAAATATGGATAAGGTTAAGCAGGAGACATTAGCTCATTTTGCTGAAATCTATCCAGAAAATAAAAAAGATGTAGATGAAGTAATCTACAAGATAACTAAAAAAGGTGTAAGAGAACTTATATTAGTAGATAGAATACGTCCAGACAACAGATCAATGGAAGAAATAAGACCAATCTGGTGTGAAGTAGGAACTCTTCCAAGAACTCACGGAAGTGGACTATTTACAAGAGGTCAGACTCAAGTATTAAGTATAACAACTTTAGGTTCATTAAGAGATGCACAGTCAATAGATGGCCTTGGAGAAGAAGAAGAAAAGCGTTACATGCACCACTACAACTTCCCAGCATACAGTGTAGGTGAAGCAAGACCATCAAGAGGACCAGGTAGAAGAGAAATTGGACACGGAGCCCTTGCAGAAAGAGCGTTAGAGCCAATGATTCCATCAAAAGCAGATTTCCCATATGCAATAAGAGTAGTATCTGAAGTACTTTCTTCAAACGGATCTACATCTCAGGCAAGTGTATGCGGAAGTACATTATCACTTCTAGATGCAGGAGTACCGCTTAAAGATATGGTTGCTGGTATAGCGATGGGACTTATAAAAGAAGAAGAAAAAGTAGCAATACTTTCAGATATTCAGGGAATGGAAGACTTCCTTGGAGATATGGACTTCAAAGTTGCAGGAACTAAAAACGGAATCACAGCTATTCAGATGGATATAAAAATATCAGGAATAGATGAAGAAATCCTTACAAGAGCACTTTCTCAAGCAAGAGCAGGAAGAATGCACATATTATCAGAAATGCAAAAAGCAATCACTGCACCAAGAGAAGAAGTTTCTAAATATGCACCAATGGTAATAAATATGCAAATAAACCCTGACAAGATAAGAGAAGTTATCGGAACAGGTGGAAAAGTAATAAATAAAATAATCGAAGAAACTGGTGTTAAAATAGATATCGAAGATGATGGAAAAGTATTTATCCTTGCTGTTGAAAGAGACATGGGTAAGAGAGCTAAGGAAATCATTGAAGGTATAGTAGCAGAACCTATTCCAGGAACTGTATACAAAGGAAAAGTAACTAGATTAATGCAGTTTGGAGCTTTCATAGAGATTCTTCCAGGTAAAGAAGGCCTTCTACATGTATCACAAATAGATGTGAAACGTGTTGAAAAAGTAGAAGACGTGCTTAAGCCAGGAGATGAAGTGGAAGTACTTCTACAAGAGATTGATGGTCAAGGAAGACTTAACCTTTCAAGAAAAGCTCTTCTTCTAAAAAAAGAAAAAGAGAATAACTAATAAAAAATCAAAGACCTAGATTATTTGACACTTACAAATAAGTGTTAAAAACAACCTAGGTTTTTTTATGCACATAATATTTTTATAAAACCTAATATATGATAAAATAATATGGAGTACGTAAAGATATATTAGGCTGGGAAGGTGACAAAAGCGATATGGTAAGTGCAGTTATAGTTGCAGCGGGAAAAGGAACTAGGATGAATCATAGCTCCAATCTAAGCAAGCAATATATAGATATATTAGGTAAAACAGTAGTACTTAGAACTCTAGAAAAGTTTATTAAATCTGAAGTCATAGATGAGATAGTAATAGTAATAATGAAAGCTGAAGAAACTTATTTTAAGGAAAATGTATTAAGCAAAATAGATACAAAAAAGCCGATAAAACTTGTTCACGGAGGTAGTGAGCGTTTTGAATCGAGCTACAATGGAATAATTGCAACGTCTGAAACTTCTGATATAGTGCTTATTCACGATGGGGTAAGACCATTTGTAAAACTAGAAGAGATATCAAATATGGTAGAAGCGGTCAAAAAATTTGATGCAGCAGTACTTGCCGTGAAATCTAAAGATACAATAAAGCTTGCAGTTGATAATATAATAGAAGAAACTCCAAATAGAGAAAATGTATATATGATACAGACTCCTCAGGGATTCAAACGAAACCTTCTAATAGAAGCCTATCAGCATATGAGAACTTCTAAAGATGACTTTATGCCAACGGATGATGCTTCTGTAGTTGAGAGATATGGGACCAAGGTTCACATTGTAGAAGGAAGCTATGAAAATATAAAGATAACTACAGCTTCAGATATATATTTTGCAGAAGCTATTATAAAGATGGAGAACTAAGGAGGAATGTATATTGAATTTGTTGGAAAAAGATATTGAAGACATTATATACAGTTCACCATGGATGTTAGATGAAAGATACATCATACCAAAAATTAAAGGAAGTAGAAATGAATTTGGTAGACAGATTAATATAGGAAGAGAATGTTTAAATAGATATATAGATTTATTGTTTAAAGATACTAGAGATGAAAGACCTGTTATTGTAGAACTGAAAAAGAATAAGTTGAAAAGAGCAGATATTGGTCAAATTCTTGAATACAAAGCATTGTTAGTTTCGATGGAAGAAAGCAATAAAAATGAATGGCAAAGTGAATTCGGTAAAAACTATTATTATCCCAAATTAATACTTATTGGGACTGAGGCCTCAGAAGAGGTTAAAATAACGGCTAATTTATCGGGTGTTGAAATAAGAACCTTGGTTGGAGTGGAAGAACTAGAAGTAAATTTTAAAAGCATTTATGATATAAACGAAAAATTAAGCAATTGGAATAAATTTTTAAATACAGGAAATAGGACATTAGAAGATAGGGATAATTGGATTATTGAGATTCATGAATGGATAAAAAATATAATAAGTGAATATCATTCAGAAGAAATAACTACTATCAATAATATATATAGAACGAAAAAATCGCATGGCTGGATTACAGAAACCGTATATCCATTCATAAACATACCTATTTATTATAAACAAGATAAGATTGAATTGGGCGGAATATATGAATATTTTGATGAAAATATGCCTTTTTCTGATGAACATATTTATTTTGACTTTGTAATTAGAAGTATTTTTGATGAAGAATATGAAGATGAAAATAAATTAGAAAAACTTAAAAATGAGACTAAAAACTTATTTCTAGATTTTGAGTATGAACTTTTGGATTTTGAAGATGGAATTGCAGTTGTAAAAATCCAAAGGAACTTACTTAACGACTATGATGCGCTTAGAAAAAGCTTAACAAAGCTAATTGACGATGCAATTTATATAAATAATGAATTGGATAAATTTATTTAGAAATAAGAAATTTAGATATGGAGAACTAATATGAGAATAGGAATAGGATATGATGTTCATGCCTTTGAAGAAGGCAGAAAGCTTATACTTGGCGGCGTTGATGTGCCTCATACAAGAGGCCTAAAAGGACATTCTGATGCAGATGTACTGCTACATGCGATAACAGATGCCCTTATAGGGGCACTTGCACTTGGTGATATTGGAAAGCTTTATCCAGATACCGATAATAAGTATAAGAATATAGATTCGAGAATCCTTTTAAGGGGTGCTTATGAAGAAATAAAAAAACGTGGCTATGAAATCGGAAACATAGATGCAGTAATAGCAGCGCAAAAACCAAAACTAGCAGCTTATATAGACGAGATGAGAATAAATATTGCCAAAGATTTAGAAACAGGTATAGAAAATATAAGTGTAAAAGCAACTACGACTGAAAAACTTGGATTTGAAGGAAGAGAAGAAGGGATATCTTCTCAAGCCGTAGTACTTTTAATTAAAAAACAATAGAATTAATATATACTAGTATGAATTTATCACTATTTATTTTATAAGGAGGAAGTTATGGGTTTTAAAATAATTCACAATAATTTCAATGTATTAGATTTAGAAAAGAGTATAGCTTTTTATAAGGAAGCGCTTGATATGGATATTCAAAGAGAGTTTGAGCCAGCAGACCGAAGTTTTAGACTTGTATATCTTGGAACAGGAAATGATGCTCATCAGCTAGAACTTACTTGGCTTAGAGACAGAACTGAGCCGTATAACCTAGGCGAGAATGAATTCCACTTAGCGTTTGAAACAGAGGATTTTGAAGCGGCATATCAGAAACATAAGGATATGGGTTGCATATGTTTTGAAAATAAAGATATGGGGATTTATTTTATAGTTGACCCAGATGGATACTGGCTTGAAATATTACCTAAAAAGTAGGATTTTAAAATTAAAAAAACAGGGTTTCAAAATTAAAAAAACCTTGCTTTTTTGACGAAAATAGTATAATATATTATGGGTATAAAATTTTAATAATACACACGCTGTGCGGTTTGCAAAATGGTGCCGAAAGGTCTTTTGTAGAAATAAACACAGCGGAGGAAAAACCGGAGGAGAAAATAATGAGCGTAGTAAGCATGAAGCAGCTTTTAGAAGCTGGAGTACACTTTGGACACCAAACAAGAAGATGGAATCCAAAAATGGCAAGATTTATCTTTACAGAGAGAAATGGAATCTATATAATAGATCTTCAAAAAACTGTTAAGAAAATAGAAGAAGCATATGAGTTTGTAAGAGAAGTTGCAGAAACAGGAAAGCCTATCCTATTCGTAGGAACTAAGAAGCAAGCTCAAGACTCAATCAAAGAAGAAGCTGAAAGATCAGGAATGTACTTTGTAAATGAGAGATGGTTAGGTGGAATGTTAACAAACCACAAAACTATCAAGACTAGAATAGACAGATTAAGAAAACTTGAAAGAATGCAAGAAGATGGAACATTTGATGTACTTCCAAAGAAAGAAGTAATCAAATTAATGGCAGAAAAAGAGAAGCTTGAGAAATACTTAGGCGGAATCAAAGATATGCCAGAACTTCCAGGAGCACTATTCGTAGTTGACCCAAGAAAAGAAAGAATAGCTATCAAAGAAGCACAAAAACTAGGAATACCAGTAGTAGGAATAGTTGATACAAACTGTGATCCAGACGAGCTAGATTTCCCAATTCCAGGAAACGACGATGCTATAAGAGCAGTAAAACTTATTGCAGGAGCTATATCTCAAGCAATAATCGAAGCTAAGCAAGGTGCTATAGAAGTTACTTCTACAGAAGCAGCTGAAGAAGTTGTAGCGACAGAAGAAGCATAATAAAAAATGAACTTATAGTAAGGTATCCTCATAAATTACTCACCCCCAAGGCAAGTGAGGTGGCTGGGTACCTTACTTTTAATATGTATAGGAGGAATTTACAAATGGAAATTACAGCTAGTATGGTAAAAACGCTTAGAGAAAAAACTCAAGCGGGAATGATGGATTGTAAAAAAGCATTAGGTGAAGCAGAAGGTGATATGGATAGAGCAATAGATATCCTAAGAGAAAAAGGACTTTCTAAAGCAGCTAAAAAAGCAGATAGAGTAGCAGCAGAAGGCTTAGTAAAATTAATAATATCAGCAGACAAGAAATCTGGAGCAGCAGTAGAAGTTAACTCAGAGACAGACTTCGTTGCTAAAAACGAAGAATTCATAGGATTCGTAGAAGATTTAGCTAAGATGGTACTTGAAACTGCACCAGAGTCAGTTGAAGCATTAAAAGCATCAAAATACATGGGAACAGAAGAAACTGTAGAAGAAGTACTTAACGGAAAAATTGCTAAGATAGGTGAGAACATGAACCTAAGAAGAATAGCAAAAGAAGATGCTACTGGCGCAGTTATAGGATATGTTCACGGTGCAGGAAAGATAGCAGTTCTTGTAAACCTTGCATCAGATGCAGCTCCAGAAGAACTTGAAGAGTTAGGAAGAGACGTAGCAATGCAAATCGCTGCTATGAACCCAATGTACATCTCAAGAGAAGATGTAGATCAAAGCTACATTGCACACGAGAGAGAAATCCTTACAGCTCAAGCTATGAACGAAGGCAAGCCAGAAGAAATAGCTAAGAAGATGGTTGAAGGAAGACTTAACAAGCAGCTTAAAGAAGTTTGCTTATTAGAGCAAGTATTTGTAAAAGATTCAGACTTCACAGTTAAGCAAATAATCGAGAACAAAGCAAAAGCACTTGGAAAAGAAATCAAGGTTGCAGGAGTTCAAAGATTCGAAGTTGGAGAAGGAATCGAGAAAAAAGAAGAAAACTTTGCAGAAGAAGTAGCAAAACAATTAGGAAACTAAATTGAATTAGTAGAGAACACCTTGTGATGCAGTGAAATATCATCTGTTAGCTAAAAGCGTGTTCTCTTTTTATAAGTGGAGGGAAAAACCGAATGAGTGAGTTAGCATATAAGAGAGTCCTATTAAAACTTAGCGGAGAAGCATTAGCTGGAGAAAAAGGGTTTGGCATAGATAACGATACTGTATTAGAAATTGTTACTTCAGTTAAAAAAATCATGGAAATGGGAGTTGAAGTGGCTATTGTAGTAGGCGGAGGAAATATATTCCGAGGCAGAAGTGGCGAAAATATGGATAGAACAACAGCTGACCATATGGGAATGCTTGCTACGGTTATAAATGCACTAGCATTACAATCGGCACTTGAAAATATTGGAGTAGATACAAGAGCACAAACTGCAATAGAGATGAAAGAAATTGCAGAGCCATATATAAGAAGAAGAGCTATGCGTCACCTTGAAAAAGGACGAGTAGTAATATTTGGCGCAGGAAGTGGAAATCCTTATTTCTCAACTGATACAGCAGCAGCACTTAGAGCAGCAGAAGTAGATGCAGAAGTTATCCTTTTAGCTAAAAAAGTAGATGGCGTATATGACAGTGACCCAGCAGTAAATCCAAATGCAGTTAAATTCGATAAGCTGACATACCTAGATGTATTAAATAGAGACTTAAAAGTTATGGACTCTACAGCTACATCATTATGTAAGGACAACCAAATACCAATAAGAGTATTCTCACTGGAAGATCCCGATAATATAATAAGAGTAGTAAAAGGCGAAAATATAGGAACAATAGTAGAATAGATATGATATAATAGTATCAAAAAGCAAAGGAGTATTACCATGAGAACCGAGGTACATGCAAAACTAGAAGCGAAGATGGAAAAAACTATATCTGTACTGAAAGAAGATTTAGCAGTAATAAGAGCAGGAAGAGCTAATCCAGCAATGTTAGACAAAGTAGTTGTAGACTATTATGGAACACCTACTCCATTAAAGCAGATGGCTGGAGTTTCAGCCCCAGAACCAAGAGTAATACTTATACAGCCTTGGGACAAGAGTGTATTAAGAGATATAGAAAAAGCAATTCAAGTATCAGACTTAGGATTTAATCCTACAAATGATGGACTTCAAATAAGAATAGCTATTCCTCAGCTTACAGAGGAAAGAAGAAAAGAACTTTCAAAATTAGCTTCAAAGACAGGAGAGCAAGCAAAAATAGCTCTTAGAAATGAAAGAAGAGAAGCTAACGAAAAAATAAAGAAGTTAGAAAAAGATGGCGAAATTACTGAAGATGATGCAAAAAAAGCAACAGATGAAGTTCAAAAAATAATAGATAAGTATACAAAAACTGTTGATGAAATGGTTGTGAAAAAAGAAAAAGAGATATTGGAAGTATAATGGATATTAAAACACTAATATCAAAGGATATAAATGAAGTAGAAGCTATATTAAAAGCAGAAAATATAGCATATCAAATAGAAGAAATAGCAGGAAACAAAGATAAAGATATTCTTTGTGACAAATGTGTAATAAGAGTAATAGAAAAACAAGGAAGCCTTGTACTTACAGTTACGAACTTTAAAACACATATATAAATTTTTAATAAACTCAGCGGAACTCCGCTGAGTTTATTAAAAGAAATTAAATTTGAAAATAATTAAAATTGACATATATTGAAAGGAAAAACCATGATAGAGCTTAATAGAGAGAAAATGCCTAAACATATAGGGGTTATAATGGATGGAAATGGAAGATGGGCAAAAGAAAGAGGCCTTAAAAGAACTATGGGGCATAAGCAGGGCGTAGAAAACTTAAGAACAATAGTAAAGGAATGTAAACGTCTAGAAATACCATATCTTACAGTATATGCATTTTCTACAGAAAATTGGAAACGTTCAGCAGAAGAGGTTTCAGGTTTGATGTGGCTGTTAGAGCAATATATGGCAAAGGAGATGAAAGAACTTCATAAAGAAGGCGTAAGAATAAAAACAATAGGAGATATAACTGCACTTCCAGAATCTACCTATAAAAAGCTAAAAGAAGGCATAGACTACACTGCTGAAAATAGAGCCCTTACACTTACATTAGCATTAAATTATGGTTCAAGAGCAGATATAAAAGAAGCTACTAAGCAAATTGCTCAAAAAGTAAAAATGGGAGAACTAGATGTAGCAGATATTGATGAAACAACTATATCACAACATTTGAGCACAAACTTTATGCCAGATCCGGATTTAATAATAAGACCAAGTGGAGAATACAGATTGTCAAACTTTATGATGTGGGAAGCTTCATATAGTGAATTCTGGTTTTCAAATATAAACTGGCCAGATTTTGGGGCAGAAGAATTTCAAAAAGCAATAGCAGATTATCAAAATAGAGATAGGAGATTTGGCAACGCCAAATAGAGGGGGATATATGTTAAAAAGAATTATTTCCGGCTTGTTACTGCTGCCTATATTTTTCTTTGTCATAATAAAAGGCGGGATATATATTTTTTTAGGAGGATTAATTTGTTCACTGATAGGTTTAAAAGAGTTTTTTAAAGTATTCGAGGGCAATGGATATAAACCGCTTAAAATAACCACCTATATATCTACGGTAATAATGTATACAGCAATGACATACGTAGGGATGTCCTTTTCGCATATAATAATAAATATAGCCTATATGCTTGTAGCAATAGGCGCTGTTTATATAATAAATAGAAGAATAAGAGTAGAGGATTTGATGATTACGCTTATGGGATATCTTTATATTCCTGTGTTTTTATCACATATAAATCTTTTAAGCTTACAGAATTCAATATTTATATGGCTGTTATTTATATTTGCGTGGGGAAGTGATACCTGTGCGTATTTTGCAGGAATGTTCTTTGGCAAACATAAACTTATACCTGAAATAAGCCCTAAGAAGACCGTTGAAGGAGCTATTGGTGGAGTTATTGGAACTGTGATTATAACTCTACTTTTTGCAAGATATTTCCAAGAAGAGAACCTTCTATATTTCATACCACTTGCGGTTATTGGAAGCATAGTTTCGCAGATTGGAGATTTATTTGCATCAGCTATAAAGCGTGAATTTGGAATAAAAGATTATGGGAATTTAATTCCAGGACATGGAGGCATACTAGACAGATTTGATAGTATACTGTTCACTGCGCCCCTTACTTACTACGGAATGACACTTATATACTTTCTTCAAAACCTTTAGTTATTGATAAGGAGATTATATGAATATATTAATAGCGATATTGATGTTCACATTTTTAGTGTTGATTCATGAATTAGGTCACTTTTTAACAGCAAAAAAGCTTAAAGTAAGAGCTTATGAATTAGCCATAGGAATGGGACCTAAAATATTTGGGAAAAAATATAACGATACAGAATATACACTTAGAGCAATTCCATTTTTAGCATATGTGAGATTTGGAGACGAAGAAGACTCGCTTTTTGAAGATGGAGACAACTTCATGAACCAAAGCCCGATAGATAGAATGAAGATAATAATAATGGGGCCTCTAGTAAACATAGTAGCGGCATTTATGCTTATGATTTTAGTGGTGTTTATGACTGGGTTTCCAGTAAATCAGATAGGAGAGCTAAGTCCTAATATGCCAGCAATAGAAGCGGGTATGGAAGTTGGTGACGTTATAACTGAGATAGACAAAAATCCAGTAGATGATTGGCAGGATGTTGTAGAAGCTATAACGGCCCATAAACAAGGTCCAATAGAAATCGTAGTAGAGAATGAAGCTAAAGAAACAACAAAAATTTTAGAAGTAACTCCAGTAGAAAAAGATGGACGGATGGTAATTGGAATTGCCCCTGAATTTAAAAAAGATTTAGGGCAATCGGTAGTTGCAGGAAGTCAGGCTACACTTAGAATGAGCACTATGATGCTTGATATGGTAAAACAGCTATTTACTGGAAAGGCTGATATAAATCAGTTCTCAGGCCCAGTTGGAATAGTTTCAATAGTAAATGATGCGGCGAGCACAGGTTTTATAAATGTAATCTATTTAACAGCGGTTTTAAGCTTAAATCTAGGAATATTAAATCTTCTTCCAATTCCAGCACTTGATGGAAGTAAGATATTAATATATGGATTTGAAGCACTTACAGGAAAAGCTATGAATAGAGATCTAGAAATGAAGATAACGATGATCGGCTTTGCAGTTTTAATGGCATTTACAGTCTTTATAACCTATAAAGATATATTGAAGCTAATATAGTAACGGAGAAAAACATGATAGATAGAAGAAAAACCAAAACGGTAAGCTTAGGAAATTTAAAAATCGGAAGCGGTCATAAAATAACGGTACAATCAATGACCAATACAAAAACCTCAGATGTAGAAGCTACAGTAAATCAAATAAAAAGACTTGAAGAGGCAGGCTGTGAAATCGTAAGAGCTTCAGTGCCAGATATAGAGTCGGCAGAAGCGATAAAAGCTATTGTAAAACAGATAAACATTCCTCTTGTGGCAGATATTCACTTTGATCATAGACTTGCGCTTAAAGCTATAGAAAATGGAGTAGAAGGCCTAAGAATAAACCCAGGGAATATCGGCGGCGAAGAAAAAGTAAGAGAAGTAATAAAAAAAGCTAAAGAAAGAAATATAAAAATAAGAATAGGCGTAAACGGCGGCTCACTAGAAAAAGAAATCGTGGCTCAGTATGGAAAAGGCGCAGATGCTATGGTTCAAAGTGCGCTTAGCCATATAAAAATACTTGAAGATTTAGAGTTTTACAATACGGTGGTATCTCTAAAATCAAGTGATATATTTAGAACGATAGAAGCCTATCAAAAATTTGCAAAGTTAACAGACTATCCACTTCACTTAGGGATAACAGAGTCTGGAACGATAAAAAAAGGCACTATAAAATCAGCTATAGGAATAGGGCATCTTCTATTAAATGGAATAGGCGATACTATAAGAGTGTCACTTACCGCAGATCCAGTAGAAGAAATTTATGTAGCGAAGGATATTCTTTCGTCACTTGATTTGCAAAGAGATGGAATAAAGATAGTCTCTTGTCCAACTTGTGCGAGAACTCAGATTAATCTAATAGAACTTGCGCAGAGGATAGAAGAAAAGACTAAAAATATAAAAAAACCTATCACAGTAGCGATTATGGGCTGTGCGGTTAATGGTCCAGGAGAAGCTAGTGAAGCAGATATTGGAATAGCTGGAGGAAACAAAGAAGCTATACTATTCAAAAAAGGTAAGATAATAAAGAAATTCAAAGAAGAAGACATCGAAGAAGTCTTACTAAAAGAGATAGAGGATTATCAAATATAATTATTAAAAAAGAAAGTATAGAAATGCAGAATATAAAAGAGTATTTTAAAAATAAAGATATTTCCATAGAAAATATATATGTCTATAAAGAAACTCAAAAACTTGAATTTGTAGGAACCTCGCCCAATATTATAAACTATAGAGATATAAAAGAAGTTGAGCAGAGCTTTTTAAAATCAAATCCTCAGATAAAAAAAGCAATCATAAAGATAAAATATACGGGAAATACACAAAAAGAACAATTGCTTCAGGAATATATTCCAAATATAGAATATATGCTTGAGGCTTTTTGCCCTGCATTAAAATCTGGCTCAGAGTACATGGATATAAGGCACGAGGCCGACAATGTAGTACTTGAAGTAAAAGATAGAATAATATATGACAGCTTTAAGAAGAAAAAGGTAGACCTTCATATAAAAAATACAATCGCATATGAATTAGGCTTAGATTTAGCTATAAATATAGAAAATAAATCTGAGGAAATAAATTACTTTAATTATATAAAAGAAAGCGAAAAAATACTTGAAAAAGAAATTGAAAAAATAGGAACAGAGCTAGAAAAATCTAAAAAAGCAGCTCCTGTTAAAAAGATAGTTTCAGACGAGGATGTACTTCATGGTAAGAAAATAACTCAAGAAATAGTTAAACTTGAAACCATAAGAGATGTAACTCCTAACATAGCCTTTGAAGGCGAAGTTTTTGGAACAGAACTTAGAGTGTTAAATTCGGGGAAAGTAATTCATACATTCCTGATAACAGATCTTACAAACTCAATGATGTGTAAATTCTTTACAGATGACGAAGCAAGTCCAATAAAAAAAGGGGATTATGTCAGAGTAAAAGGGGATGCCCAGTATGATACCTATGCAAAAGAACTTATAGTTATGGTAAGGGATATAAATAAGTCTGATAGAATTGTAAGAAAAGATTTAGCCAAAGAGAAGCGAGTGGAACTTCACCTTCACACCTCGATGTCGATGATGGATGCGGTGTCAAATGTGGGAGAGCTTGTAAAAAAAGCAAAAGAATTTGGACATAAAGCCGTAGCTATAACAGACCATGGAATAGTGCAGGCATTTCCAGATGCGATGAGTGCAGGAAAGAAGCATGAAATCAAAATCCTTTATGGCGTAGAAGGGTATCTTATAGATGATTTAAGTAGAGTACTCAAAGAACATAATGAACTACCCCTTTCTCAAGATTTTGTAGTATTTGATATAGAGACGACAGGACTTTCATCAGCTACAGAAAAAATTACAGAAATTGGAGCAGTTAAGATATCAAACTATGAGATAGTAGATAGATTTAGCGAACTTGTAAATCCAGAAAAACCTATACCATCAAAAATAACAGAGCTTACTGGCATAACAAATGACATGGTAAGAGATAAAAGAACCATAGAAGAAGTGCTACCAGATTTTCTTGAATTTGTAGGAGAAAGTATGCTTGTAGCTCATAACAGTGATTTTGATACAGGATTTATAAGAGAAGCGTGTAGAACTCAGAATATAGAGTACACGCTAAAAGCAATTGATACGGTAACAATATCAAGAGCGCTACTACCAGAACTTAAAAGGCATAAGTTGAATATAATTGCAAAACATTTAAATATAAAGCTTGAAAATCACCATAGAGCAGTGGATGATGCAGAGGCAACCGCACATATATTTTTGAAGTTTATGGAAATGTTTAAGGAAAAAGGGGTTGAAAAACTATCTCAAGTAAATGAAATATATACCGATAAAGATTATAAGAGCAAGAGACCAAATCATATAACGATTTTAGTTCAAAATATGATAGGACTTAAAAATTTATATAAAATAATATCGATAGCTCACATAGAAAACTTCCACAAAAATCCAAGAACCCTAAAAAGTGTGCTCAATAGACATAGAGAGGGGCTTATTATAGGAAGTGCCTGCGAGGCAGGAGAAGTATATCAAGCTATCCAAAAGAATATGTCGCAGGAAGATATAGACAAAGTAATAAGCTATTATGACTATATAGAAATAATGCCTTGGGAAAATAATGAATTTATGATAAAAAAAGGCATTGTCAAGGATGTAGAAGCGCTTAGAGATATAAATAGACAGATATATGAACATGCTAAGCGAAACAATAAGCTTGTAGTGGCAACGGGAGATGTGCATTATAAGGATAAAACCGATGGAGTCTTTAGAAATATACTAAAGATAGCCCAAAAGTTTCCAAATGAAGGGGAAGACAAGGCGCTTTACTTTAGAACAACTGATGAGATGCTTGACGAGTTCAGTTATCTTGGCGCAGAAATAGCACATGAAGTAGTTGTAGAAAATACAAATAAAATTGCAGACATGATAGAGGAAATAAAGCCGATACCAGATGGAACATTTCCTCCTTTTATAGAAGGTTCAGATGTAGAACTTAGGGAGATGTGCAATAAAAAAGCGGAGTCCATATATGGCACGCCTCTTCCACAAATAGTTAAGGATCGTCTTGATAGAGAGCTTAACTCTATAATTGGAAATGGATATGCGGTAATGTATATAATCGCTCAAAAGCTAGTAACTAAATCGATAGCAGACGGATACCTTGTTGGATCGAGGGGGTCTGTTGGATCATCCTTTGCAGCTACCATGAGTGATATAACCGAAGTAAATCCACTTTGTCCACACTATATCTGCGGAAAATGTAAATATAATGAGTTTATAATAGATGGAAGCTATGGTTCAGGAGCGGATCTTCCTGATAAGACATGTCCAGAGTGCGGCGCAGAACTTATAAAAGAGGGCCACGACATTCCGTTCGAAGTATTCCTAGGGTTTGAAGGAGATAAGGAACCGGATATAGACCTTAACTTCGCAGGAGAATATCAGCCCTGTGCCCATAAATATACAGAGGAACTCTTTGGAGAAGACTATGTATTTAGAGCAGGAACTATAGGTACAATTGCTGACAAAACTGCCTATGGTTATGTTATGAAGTATTTAGAAGAAACTGAGGGCGTTGCAAATTCAGCGGAGATAAGTAGACTAAGAGACGGCTGTACAGGAATAAAGCGAACTTCAGGGCAGCACCCTGGAGGTGTAATGGTTGTGCCAGATTATAAAGATGTATATGATTTTACGCCGATACAGTATCCTGCAAATGATTCTTCAAGTGGGGTAAAGACTACTCACTTTGACTATCACTCAATAAGCGGAAGAATCCTAAAACTAGATATACTGGGACACGACGTTCCTACGATAATAAAGATGCTTGAAGATTTCACGGGAGTAATAGCGACGACCATAAAACTGGACGACCCAGAAACGATGTCTATATTTACAAGCCCAGAAGCGTTAGGGTGTGACCTTAGTGCAATAAAATGTGAAACAGGTTCACTTGGAATACCTGAGTTTGGAACGAAATTCGTAAGACAGATGTTAATGGATACAAGACCAAGCACCTTTGCAGAGCTTGTTAGAATATCAGGGCTTTCACATGGAACGGATGTTTGGCTTAACAATGCCCAGGAGCTTGTTAGAAATAAAGTAACGACCCTAAAAGAAGTTATATCAACAAGAGACGACATAATGAACTACCTTATCTTAAAAGGCTTAAAGCCTAAAACTTCATTTAAAATAATGGAGAATGTTAGAAAAGGTAAAGGGCTTACTGAAGAGCATATTGCAGATATGAAGGAACAAAATGTGCCTCAGTGGTATATTGAATCTTGTCAGAAGATAAAGTATATGTTCCCCAAAGCCCATGCAGCGGCCTATGTAATGATGTCTTTTAGAGTGGCATATTACAAGGTTCATCATAAAGAAGCTTTTTATGCAACTTTTTTCAGTACAAAAGTAGATGATTTTGATGCAGATGTAATCTGTAAGGGCAAAGAATATGTACTTGAAAAGATAAAGGAACTAGAGTCACTTGGTAACAATATAACCACAAAGGAAAAAGGGCTTTTAATAGTGCTGGAATCCGCATATGAAATGTTTTCGAGGGGCGTAGAGATTGATAAGGTGGACATTTATAAATCAGATGCTACTAAATTTAAAATTGAAAACGGCAGACTCCTGCCACCACTTGTAGCAATACAGGGACTTGGAGAAACTGTAGCCAAAAATATACAAGCAGAGGCCAATAGAGAATTTATTTCATTAGAAGATTTTAGAAATCGTACAAAAGCTAATAAATCAGTAGTAGAGATACTGGTTAATCATGGATGTTTACAAGGGCTTCCAGAGAACAACCAATTAACACTATTTTAAATATATGGAGAGATAAATGGAAAATTTAAGAGTAAAACTAATAGCACACACACCAGAACCAGATAAAGTAGTTACGATGGCAGCCAAGCTTTGCTATTCGCCAATAGGTGTTGAGGAGATGTCACAGAAGATAACAGATCAAGACGTAGAAAGATTTCTAGGAATGCTTATAAGCTTAGGGCATGAGAGTCCAGTGGAGCATACTAGTTTTACATTTGCAATAGAGGGCATCTCAAGAGCTTGTTCTCATCAATTAGTAAGACATAGAGTGGCTTCATATTCACAGCAATCACAAAGATATGTAAAATTAGAGCAATTTGGATATATTATGCCTAAATCTATAGAAGAGAATAAAGACGCAAAAGCACTATTTGAAAAATCAATGGATAGAGCTCAGGAAGACTACAATGCTTTAGTAAAGCAGCTTATGGAAGCGGGAAGAACAGAAAAAGAAGCTATTGAGGATGCGAGATATGTATTCCCAAATGCATGCGAGACAAAAGTAGTAGTAACTATGAATGCTAGAAGTTTATTCAATTTCTTCAAACACAGATGCTGCGAAAGAGCTCAGTGGGAGATAAGAGAACTTGCGTATCAGATGCTTGCAGAGTGCAAAAAAGTAGCACCAATACTATTTAAAAACTGTGGCCCAAGCTGCTACAAAGGAGTATGTAAAGAAGGCAAGATGAGCTGTAAAAAACCAGAGATACCTAAAACAAGAATAGAAGCTATGGAAGCTTAAAGGAGAAAAAATGCAAATAGAGGGAAGAAATGCCGTAATGGAAGCCTTAAAAAATGATAGAGAGATTGATTATATCTACATTAAAAAAGGCGAAACAGAAGGGTCTATAAATAAAATAATAGGAAAAGCTAAGGCTAAAAAAATTCTTATAAAAACTGTAGATAAGAACAAACTGGATGAGATGTCAGAGAGTGAAAACCATCAGGGGATAATAGCGGTAGCAAACGAATACAAATACTATGAGCTAGAAGATGTATTAGAAGAAGTAAAGGATAGACCAAGCTTTTTCCTTATACTGGATGAAATTGAAGACCCTCATAATCTAGGCGCAATAATAAGAAGTGCAGAGGCAAGTGGCGTAGATGCGATTATAATACCAAAAAGAAGAGCGTGTCAGGTTAATGCAACAGTAGAAAAAACTGCGGCAGGAGCTACAAGTCATATGAAAGTGGTAAGAGTTACAAACCTTGTTCAAACGATAGAAAAGATGAAGGAACAGGGCATTTGGATATACAGCGTGGATATGGACGGAAGCGAATATACACGTACAGATTTAAACGGAAAGATAGCACTGGTTATAGGAAACGAAGGCAAGGGAATATCAAGACTTATAAAAGAAAAAAGTGACTTTACAATAAGTATACCTATGAAAGGCCATATAAATTCACTTAATGCTTCAGTTGCAGCATCAGTTTTAATGTTTGAAGCAGTAAGACAAAGAGGCTAATATTTAAAAGGTGGGATCGGATATGACAGATTCAGCAACGCGGGAATTTGCAAGCGAAAAAGATGACCAGAAGGTTATAGATGCTCAAAATGGGGATAAAGATGCCCAGGAATTCATATTGAAAAAATATAAAAATCTTGTAAAGAGTAATGCAAAACAATATCATATAAATGGAGCAGATAAAGAGGATTTGATTCAAGAGGGGATGATAGGACTCTATAAGGCCATAAGGGACTATAACCCTCAAAAAAATATTTACTTCCATGTTTTTGCGCAGCTTTGCATAAATAGACAGCTAATGACAGCGGTAAGAAGTGCCAATAGAAAAAAGCACATACCGCTTAATGATTATATTTCATTAGATGTAAATCCGGACGAAATAAATGAAAATATAATAGAACAATTTAATGCAAATCCTGTAAAAGGGCCAGAAGAACTGTTAATAGAGAAGGAAGACAGTGAAGATATACGTCGAACATTTAAAGAATCTTTGACCGAAAAAGAGATTAAAATTGTAGAACTATATCTTAAAGGATTTAGTTATTCTGAGATGGCAGAAATAATAGGAATAAGTGATAAGGGCATAAGCAGTGCCCTTCACAGAGTAAAGAAAAAGCTGAATGCAAAGATGAATGAATGATTTAAGAAATAACTAACAAATTACCCCTATTAAATTCAATATAATAGGGGTAATTTAATACTATAAAGAAAAGTGAGGATTTTATTTATGGAGCAAAAGATAAGGATAGTTACTACAAAGAAAAAAGACGTAAAGACATCATTAGCATTTTTAAACGAGCAGACAGCGAAAAATGTAAGAGGCTTTCATAAGAGTTTTCCAGTATATTCGCAAACTCCATTAGCACATATGCCAAATACTGCAAAGGCACTTGGTCTTGGAGATATTTATGTTAAAGATGAATCTTACAGATTTGGACTTAATGCCTTTAAAGTTCTTGGGGGAAGTTATTCTATAGGAAAATATATAGCACAGCGTCTTGGCAGAGATATAGCAGAGATGAACTATAAGACACTTATATCAGATGATGTAAAAAAAGAGTTAGGCGAGCTTACATTTGTAACGGCAACAGATGGAAATCACGGAAGAGGCGTGGCTTGGACTGCTAATATGCTAAAGCAAAAGTCAGTAGTTTATATGCCAAAGGGAAGTGCGATCGAAAGACTTGAAAATATACAGGCAGAGGGAGCTGATGCTTCGATTACAGATATGAACTATGACGAAGCAGTAAGACTTGCAAATTCAAAAGCAGAGGACTTAGGCTGGGTAATGGTTCAAGATACAGCATGGGACGGATATGAAGAGATTCCGACTTGGATAATGCAGGGCTATATGACGATGGGACTTGAAGCCTACGAGCAGCTTGGAGATAAAAAGCCAACACATATATTCCTACAAGCTGGAGTAGGCTCACTAGCAGGCGCAATATGTGGTTTCTTCTCAGAAGTATATAAGGACAATAAAGCAACAATCGTAATTGTAGAGCCAGATAAGGCAGACTGCATATTTAGAACAGCAGAGGCGGCAGATGGAAAATTAAGATTTGTTACAGATGATATGAATACAATCATGGCAGGCCTTGCGTGTGGAGAGCCAAATACAATTGGCTGGGAAGTACTAAGAGATCATGCAGATTACTATATTTCATGCCCTGATTACACAGCAGCAAAAGGAATGAGAATCCTCGGAAATCCAGTAAAAGGCGATGATAGAGTAATTTCAGGAGAAAGTGGAGCATCTACTTTTGGATGTGTATCTGAGATAATGCTTAATCCAAAATACAAAGCGATAAGAGAGCAGCTTAAACTTGATGAGAACTCAACAGCATTATTCTTCAGTACCGAAGGCGATACAGATAAGAAGAATTACTTAGATATAGTTTGGGATGGAAAATATAACAGCGAAATATAAAAATAAAAATTTTCATAGATAAAAAATTTTCATAGATAAAAGTTTTTCGTAGATAACAGCTTCTCATATACAGATACCTAAAAGGGGTGATCAGGTTATGAAAGACCAGAAACTTTCAGAAAAACTTCCAATGAGTACAAGCTTAGCTATGGCTATGCAACATGTAGTAGCCATGGTAGTAGGCTGCGTTACCGTACCATTTGTACTTGGAGGTACAGGACTTATCTCAGATAGTGACCTGCTGATACTTATACAGATGGCACTGTTTACTGCGGCAATATCAATACTGCTTCAAACTTATGGCAAATTTAGAATAGGTTCAGGCCTTCCGATAATCGTAGGAAGTGGATTTGCGTTCATGCCAACCCTGATTACAGTGCTTAATCAGGGAGGCCTTCCGATGATGTTTGGGTCAATGCTTGTAGGCTCAATAGCTGCAATATTTGTAGGGCTTTTCTACAAAAAGATAAAGTTTTTATTTCCACCACTCATAACGGCAATTGTCGTTATGACCCTAGGAATATCTCTATACCCAACTGCCGTAAAATATATGGCAGGAGGAGCTGGAAGTGAAACCTTTGGAAGTCCACAAAACTGGGCAGTGGGACTATTTACACTTGCGTGTACCCTGTTTTTTGGAAACTTCTGCAAAGGCGCCCTAAAAGTATCCGCAACTCTAGCAGGCCTTTGCTGCGGGTATGTAATGGCCCTTGTTATGAATATGGTTGACTTTTCACAGGTAGCAACTGCGGCAGTACTTTCATTCCCAAAAGTGCTTCCGTTTGGAATGGTATTTTCAATAAGTGCAATAATTCCAACCGTAATAATATTTGTAATAAATGCAGTGCAGGATATGGGTCAGATTGAAGCAATAACCGCAGGGGTATATGATAGAAGCGCAACTGATGAGGAAATCTCAGGCGGAATAATCGCAAACAACCTAGCAAGCCTTATAGCTTCATTTATAGGCGGAGTACCACAGGCAACCGCTGGACAAAACACAGGGATAATAATAACGACTAAAATAACAGACAAAATAGTATATATAATCGCAGCACTAGTAATCCTGCTAAGTGCAGTAATTCCTAAAATCTCAGCAGTATTTCTTACAATACCATATCCTGTACTAGGAGGAGCAACGGTAGCCGTATTTGGAAGTATAGCGATGACTGGAATGAGAATGATAAGCAATATAGGCCTTACCCAAAGAAACCTTTCAATAGCAGGGCTTTCGATAGCAATTGCGATTGGAATAGCTCAATCAGGTGACGTATTTGGATTATGTGCACCATGGGTAAAAAATATATTCGGAAACAGTGTAATAGTAGTGGTTGCAATAGTAGCTATACTATTAAATATAATTCTTCCTAAAGAAGAGATATAATCTTAAGCTATTTAAGAGAGTATCTCTTTTTGCTTTTAAAA
>JBOFWC010000044.1:0-4677 GCA_051653405.1 Proteocatella sp.
ATATCCCTATTAATTTCTTCATCCATATGATACTCTGTGAGTTCAGGACACCCTTTAATTAAATCATTAACACAGGAAATGCATTTCAAATTTTTATTGTGTGCCATATTCATTAATGCTGTACTCCCCATCCCGATAACCTTTATTATTGGTAAATATTTTACTAATAACTCTGCCGACAGATATTGATATATATTATTTTCAATAATTTCGTCTATATTATAAACTTCATTTTCATATAAAATTTTTTTTATTGCATTTGTACTTTTTAATACTTCTTCTGCTGATAAATACAAAAGTGCCATCGGATGATGCTTTATTATTACTATTTCATTAGGTAAAACATATTTATTTAAAATTTTTCTATAGATTGATTCAAAATCTAACCGCTTAAAGTTTTGAGAACTTTCTAATCGGTCTTTTTCTACACAAGCTAAATGCTCCTTCAATAAGGGCAGAAATAACACTATTCTTTTCTTTTTTAATTGCTCTATAATTGGTTTCATATATAACTCAATTATAGGATTTTCAAAAGCCCGATAATCAATATGTTTATAATGATCATCAAAGTGATAGGCTAATGTATATCCCTGTTTAAAATTTTTTTGAAACAAATTGCTTATACCTAATATTTTTTTAATTTTTGTTTTAAATTTTGAGCTAGGATACAATTTTTTAGTCATGCGCGCACAAATTTCAGTCCCATGATCAATATATGTTATTTTAGGATTATCAAATGGTAAATATCTAATAAATGCAGATGTTATTGCTCCTACGAACTCAACTTCTTTAAAGTTAATTTGTTGATCTTCCTCCAGATATTTTATAAATCTAATTTCTTCCCTTTTCGTTCGAAATATTTGTTTCCATCCAATAATTGTTTTTATATCATCCCTTCTATTATTATGGACATTAAATCTATATAAATTTTTTATATTTAGATTAGTTATAATTAAATCTAACAAAATTCGGGTTTGAATATTATCCGAAAGCAGACCGTCCTTATCTTCAAAGATACTATCTTCCACAATACAAGTACCAATCATCTTGTTTTTTGCAATAATAGATAATACTACTGCCATAGACAACCCATCTATAACCACAATTGCTTTTTCCCAATTAATGTTCGGATTATCTTTAGTAATATCAATTTCTTTATCCCTCATAATTATATACCCTTCTGTTTATGAACTATATGACTTCATCAAAATCTGTGCCAGCAAAAAATCGGATTCATTGTCTATATCAATGGATTTGTTTTCCTCCATTATATAGCCAATTGTTTCATTTGATATATACCCTTTATTTTTTATAAGCCACTTTTTTTCCGCAATATATATAGCTCCATTTATTTCATAAATAACCGGCAATTTCTGTCTTTGATAATGTACACTTGATTCAGAGCCCAATAAGGATTTTAATTTATTATTTTTTTCCAAACTATACATCCAATAAGGACTTGACTTAACTTGGCTAATACTAACACAAGACGTTGCTTTCATAGAAAAAAAATACTCTATACAACTATCAATGTCTTCAGCTGTTCGTAAAGGGGACGTAGGTTGCAATAATAAAATATAATCATATTGGGGCAAAATATTTATAGCATGTAGAATTATATCTATACTCGGAGTATCATCTTGTGCCAGTTCTTGCGGTCTGTGGAACGGTATCTCTGCTCCCCACTTTAACGCAACTTCGATAATTTCATTGTCTTCGGAAGAAACCACAACGGTATCAATATAAGTAGATTTTTTGGCAGCTTCAATAGTCCATGCTATTAATGGTTTTCCTTTTAGCTCAAGAATGTTCTTGCGTGGGAGGCCTTTAGATCCTCCACGTGCAGGAATAATTGCTAATATTGATTTCCCATATATCATCTGAACATCTCCTGAAAATCAGCTTGCGCCTTTTTAAAATCATCTAGTTTTCCTATGTCTAGCCAGTATTCATGAATAGGAAATGCAGCCACACATGCTTCTTCTTTAATAATATTTTTAAATAAATTAGGCATGTCAAAAAATTCATTTCCATCTATTTTTTTTATTATTTCAGGATTTAATACATAAATGCCTCCATTAATAAAGAAGGACTGCTTCGGTTTTTCTTGAATATCAATCACTCGCTCTTCTTTAAACTTAACCACACCATATGGAATTTGGTACGTATATTCTCTTACTGCCATAGTCGCCTTGGCATTTTGTTCTTCATGATAATCCATTAATTTAGCAAAATCAATTTTTGTTAAAAGATCTCCATTCATGACAATTATAGGCAACGCGGTTTCACCTGGCAATAAACTCAATGCGCCAGCAGTTCCCATTCGTTTTTTTTCTTGAATATAATTTATACTTACACCAAAGCGACTACCATCACCAAAATATGCTCGAATCATATCCGACTTATAATTCACCGCAAAATAAAAATCATAAAACCCACTATCGATGAAATTATCTAAAATCGTTTCTAAAATTGGTTTATTTCCTATTTTAAGTAAAGGTTTCGGACATTCATCAGTAAGTGGGCGTAATCGTGTGCCGAGCCCCCCCACCATTAAAACCACTTTATTTTCACGACGCCTTTTATATGTTAATTCCTGTAAAGAAGCTATATTTATAACTATATTATTTTTATCAACAATGGGGATTTCTTGCAGTTTTTCATTTTGTAATTTTGCTAAAATTGCCATTCGAGAAGTCCCATTGTAAACTGTAATTGGGTTTTTAACCATGATTTCTGATATGTATACATCTAACGGATTATTATTTAAAATTGCTCTCCTTATATCTCCGTCTGTAACAATACCAAGAAGTTTATTTTTTTTATCTACTACTACAGCAATTTTCATTCCGCTTTCATTAATTTTTTCCATTGTAGTTCTTATTGTATCATTCGGTGATACTTTTGCTTTTTCCCATAAATTCATAAACTCACCTTCTTTTTGCCGGCATTCCAAAAGCGATTATATTAGGATCTATATCATCCAATACTAATGATCCTGCACCAAGTAACACATTATTTCCAATGCGCTTATTCTGTACTATAACCGTTCCTGTCCCAATATGTGTAGACTCTCCCACATATATCCCCCCACACAAAGTACATCCTGGTGCAATATGCACATTTCTACTAATTATACAATCATGGTCAATTGCAGACTTTGTATTAATTATTGTATTTTCACCAATAACACACCCTGGTTGTATTATTGCACCTGCCATTATCTGAACGCCCTCAGATATTTTTACATTTTTCGCTATAATTGTATCTGGATGAATTACCTCCGAAAAAAAATATCCCTCTTGTTTAAACTTAAAATAAATATTCTGCCTAAGATTCATTGAGTTAATCGATCCAATCCCATTAACCAACCAAATATCTTTAGACGAATACTTATATATAAGCTCATCACTCCCTATGATTTCTTTCCCTAAAATCATTTTTGAGTGTTTAGCTTTATCATTATCTGTAATGCCAATAATTTCTATTCCCTGTTGTATTAACGAGTTTATTAAAACTTTAGCATGTCCACCAGCCCCTAAAACAATTACTGGTTTTTTTTTCATGATATTACACCTTTTCATCTGGTTTATAATTTTTTTGAGCCTTCTTTCCCAATATATCCCAATAATAAATAGGATGCCTTCCATCTCCTGGCCTTTTGATTGAAATATTTTCCGCAGTAAAGTATTCACCTTTTCTAATAAAAGTATCCGCAACTAAACTTTTTCTAGCAATTATTCGATTTTTAGATTCCTGCAATGTTGGTTTCTTTACCGAGGATCCAAAAGATTCTTCAACAATTCTAATATTTCTAACCATATTTTTCAATTCAATAACATCCATTGAAGCTTGATGATCAGGCCCAGAAAAATTTTTATCTAAAGTAAAATGCTTTTCTATTACAGATGCGCCCCGAGCAACCGCAGCCAAAGGGATCGCCCCCCCCTTTGTATGATCAGAATAGCCTACTTTCAAATTGAAAGAATGCCTTAGAGTATCCATACATCGCAAATTAACATCACTAAAAGGTGTTGGATATTCGGTTGTACAATGTAATAATGTAACATTTTTTCTTAATGCCAATTGCCCTTTATTGGACATATATGCATCTAAAAATGCTTGTTCAGATGGTTTTTCTTTATTATCTAAATAACCAAAGGCCAATACACTTAAGGCATTTTCAATATCAGCTAAAGTGCACATTCCTGTAGATAAGATTACCGGCTTCAATGTACGAGCAATTTGCAAAATAAATGGCGCATTTGTAATTTCACCAGATGCTATTTTTATAATAGGTATCTGACATATATCATTTAATAACCTTAAACTTTGCTCATCAAAAGGTGTTGACAAAAAGTCTATATGGTTATCTTTGCAACACTTAATCAATCTGTGATGCTCTTCTATCCCAATCTCAAGATTCTTCAACATATCATATTGTGACTCTTCTTTTCTAGTAGCATTTAATTGATACTCTGCCTTTGGGGCATTACGACTTACTAAATTTTCTGCTTTAAACGTTTGAAATTTTATAGCATCGGCCCCTGCTTCTGCAGCCATTATTACCATTTTTTCGGCAATATCTATTGATCCATTGTGATTTACGCCTGCTTCTGCAATTATATAAACTTTGTCATTATACATGGATATCCCCTTTTATTCTAGACATTAATA
>JBOFWC010000045.1:0-8507 GCA_051653405.1 Proteocatella sp.
ATAAAGGAAAGATAGTAGAAAGAGAAAATATTTTAAAAAGAAATTTTCAAACATCTACTATAAATGAAAAATGGGTAACAGACATAACTTATATTTACACAATTAAAGATGGTTGGTGCTATCTAGCTTCGGTTATGGATTTACATAGTAAGAAGATAGTTGGATATTCCATGTTTAAAACTATAGATACTCAGTTAGCATTACAAGCATTGAAAAATGCTATTGATATTCAAAAATCAAGTAAATCTTTGATATTGCATAGTGATTGGGGGTGTCAATATACAAGCTCTGCTTTTATGGACTATGTAAAAAGTACTAAATTTATAAGTCATTCATTTAGTGGAAAAGGATGCCCTTATGATAATGCTGGAATAGAATCATTTCATGCTTCTTTAAAAAAAGAAGAAGTTAATATTAATAGGTATTTAGATTTTAATGTAGCCAGGTTAGCTATATTTGAATATGTAGAAGCTTGGTATAATAGAAACCGCATCCATAGTAGTATTGGATATATAACCCCTCAACATTGTGAGAATTTAGCTAAACAGATTTCATAAAAGTTCAACTTTTTGTGTCTAAAATATTGACATAGATCCAAAACAGGGTTTTAACCAAGATTCCATAACTTTATTATATCGATGAACTTCAACATGAGATGTATTGAAACTATTGATTATACTTACTAACAAATCCACTATATTTTGATGAACTTCAACATGAGATGTATTGAAACGCTTCGGTTTTTTGGCTGTCTAAGTATTCTTGATACGATGAACTTCAACATGAGATGTATTGAAACTCAATCGGCATGTTTAGCATTGACTCGGCTTCTTGTGATGAACTTCAACATAAGATGTATTGAAACTCTTGAATGCCTTGTAATTATTGATGTTATTATATTGATGAACTTCAACATAAGATGTATTGAAACTTCGTTAAAGCTATAGGAGCCACTGATGTTCCTAAGATGAACTTCAACATAAGATGTATTGAAACATAGCTTGAAAAAGAATATTATCAATATGTTGTTCGATGAACTTCAACATAAGATGTATTGAAACGGCTCTAAGCTTGTTATAAGAGGTCTTCCTATTTTCGCGATGAACTTCAACATGAGATGTATTGAAACTGCATTACCAAAATCTTTAGCCATTTTTAATACCTCGATGAACTTCAACATGAGATGTATTGTTAGATTGAGAGTTTTAAGAAGGAGAAGTTATAAGACTAAAAAATATGATATATGACCTAAATAAGTTGGAATTAAGAGTCTAATTTAAGTAAGGTCATTTTTTATGGGAAAAATTTGGAAAATAGTGCAGTTGGATAAAAAATAGCATAGTAGCCAATACTACTATGCTAAAAGATTGCATTAAGAATTTATTAAATTATTTTATTTTTTAATCATCATATACTACAAATCTATTACGGCCAGAATTTTTGGCATTATATAGGGCGTTATCTACTTTGTTTAAAATAACTTCTAAAGAATCGTTTGAATTAAATATATATAGCCCTATGCTAATTGTTGTTTTAAGTCCAGAAATATCCCACTTTAAATTTTCGATTAGTTTACATAAATTGGAACTTAGCTCATAACAATCAGTTTTTTCTGCATCTTCAATCAATATTAAGAATTCCTCTCCGCCTATCCTAGCACATTCAGTTTTTTGAGGTAAATTGGATGTAAGCGTACTACTTATAGTTTTTAGCACTTCATCTCCAATGTTATGACCAAACTGATCATTTATTTTTTTGAAGTGGTCAATATCAATCATTATGACAGCAGGGTCAATATTATGCTTAGTTGTTATTATATTTTCAAGTTTTTTCATTATATAACGTCTATTATGGAGTTGAGTTAATTCATCTGTATGTGTTGTTTGAAGTAGGTGCTTATTTGCAATTTCAAGCTCACTTTTTATAATTTTTAATTCGCTTATAGAACGATTGTATTCTAACATTATGTAACGAGTCATGAAGCTTATTAAAAATATAAGTATAATAAGCGCATAAGTCATAGCGGCAATGTGAGCTTTAATGCTTGGGAATATAGCTATTAAATCGGTTGACTTGGTTTCAGCAAATATTAATGATAAAACAACAACTAATTGAATTAAAAAAATAAATTTATAACCTTTTTTATTAATTAATATAGCAGATACATATACTGGAAGAATATAATAAAGTGGAAGTGCACCCCTTACGCCACCTATTACAAACCATAAGCCAGGGATTATTGCAAGTATAATGCAAAGAATAAATATATATGAAATTATTTGAGGATTTTTATTATTTATAACTAAATATAAAAGTATAGCTTGAATTAATAAAAACACAAAACATAAACTTATAGGAGACCCTTCAAATTCCCAGTATATATTAAAGAACAATGAAAAAATTGCAACAAACACTCCTAATAATAGTGCGGTTGTAAGGATTTTAACCTCTAAAGATGAGTTTAAATAATGTCTTTTTATTATGGAAATCAAATTTTTCATAATAGCTCCTTTGATATGTAAAATTTGGCATTTGTTCAATTTCATGAGTGGATGTCGTTCTTTAAAGAATATAATTTTAAGTAATATTTGTCAATCAATTTATAGAAATTTGAATGAAGTAAGTTTATTGACGGAACATTTGTTTTATAATATTATTAAGTAGTATATAAATCCTAAAATTAAGGAGAGTTTATGTTTAAATAACTATTAGAAGAAATTAAGAAGAATCCCCCTATAATTACTTTACTACTATTTATATCATCTTGCATTTCGACTATACCTCAATTTGTATTGCCAATATGATGGTGTTATTGTTTTTTGGAAGTTTGACAGAGATACTTATAGGAACGAAAAAATTTGCACTTCTTAGCATCTTGACATTTTTAGCTACCAGTCTAACTAATTACTTTCATGATAATTCAATTTATGCAGGACATGGAGCATCAGGAATTATATGGGCTTACCATGTATTTTTGTATTTGTACTAATTGAAAGAAAGTCTATAGAAGACAAAGTAGGGAAGTTAATCCAACGAAAAAATATAGAACGAGAAGTTTCGCTTAAAAATATTCCAGTTGCGATAATGATACTGATTTTAGGGATGAACTTATATGGAACGGTAAGAGTTGCTGGGAGTTCTTTAAATTTAAATGTTTTAGAATATAAGTAAAAAATTTGCAGATGTCATGTATGAAAAGTTAGCAGCTACAATTAAATAATATCTTATCAGCCCCTTCGTGGGCTTTTTTTATTTATAATACAAAATATATTGCAATAAGAATAGTTATATGAAAACTATTAAGTATAAGAGTAATAAGAATTGGACAAATCAAGCATAAATATATGGATGCTTACAATTTAAAATATGAGTACTATATATGTTATTACTTGTGAGACTATCGTCTATTTTTAAAATTTCAATTTATTTTTTTGCACAAAAAAAGACTGGAAATAAACTCCAGTCTTTAAAATTAAACCCTACACATTGAATCTGAACAGTACAACATCTCCATCTTTCATTACATAGTCTTTACCTTCAAGTCTCACAAGACCTTTTTCTTTTGCACTTGCAAGGTTTCCGCCGTGTGCCATTATATCATCAAATGATATAGTTTCCGCTCTGATGAAACCACGCTCTATATCAGAGTGGATTTTACTAGCAGCTTGAGGCGCTTTAGTTCCGTTAACTATAGTCCAAGCTCTAGTTTCTTGAGGTCCAGCAGTAAGGAATGATATAAGACCAAGAAGAGTATAACTTTCTTTTACAAGTTTATCAAGACCTGACTCAGAAAGACCAAGTTCTTCAAGGAACATAGATTTTTCTTCATCTTCAAGTTGAGAAATTTCCGCTTCTATTTGAGCACAAACTACTACAACGCTTGAATTTTCAGTTTTAGCAAACTCTCTTACAGTTTGAACAAATTTATTGTCAGCTCCATCATTTGCAACATCATTTTCAGATACGTTTGCAACATATATTATTTGTTTGTAGCTTAGAAGACTAAGTGATTTTACAAATTCAGCTTCGTCCTTTGTAAAGTCGCCTGTTCTAGCTGATTTTCCATCTTCAAGTACAGCTAAAAGTTTATTTAATGTCTCTACTTCAAAGGCTAATGATTTGTCAGATTTAGCAAGTTTTGTAGATTTTTGAAGTCTTCTTTCAACAAGTTCAATATCAGAGAATATTAACTCTAGGTTAATAGTTTCTATATCACGAAGCGGATCAACATTTCCATCTACGTGAGTTATATTATCATCTTCAAAACATCTTACTACGTGAACGATAGCTTCAACTTCTCTTATGTGAGAAAGGAACTTATTTCCAAGACCTTCTCCTTTACTTGCACCTCTTACAAGACCAGCGATGTCGTAAAACTCAATATAAGTTGGAACTATTTTTTTTGAATCATAAATCTTAGCTAACTGCTCAAGGCGCGCATCTGGTACAGAAACAACTCCTACATTTGGCTCTATTGTACAAAATGGGTAGTTTGCAGACTCAGCTCCTGCTTGAGTTATAGCATTAAATAATGTACTTTTTCCTACATTTGGTAAACCTACTATTCCTAATTTCATTTATATTAATTCCTTTCAAATAATTATCAAAATCACAACTATCTATTATACTATAAAAATAAAGGTATTACAACTGTCTAAGCTTGCTTATAAAATTTTCGAGAATCATAGCAGTCATACCCCAAATTACCTTATCTTTGTACCTATAGAAGTAAGTTTTGTATTCAGCTTTTCTAAACTTATAATGCTTTCCATTTGGTATAGAATCAAATGGAAAATTTTCATCAAAATTTGGAATAAGTGAGTTTACATGCTGTTCTGGGGTATAATTAACTAAGAAGGAAATTGGAACAGTAAAAAAAGAATCTACTTCATCTTTGTTGATGAGGATATCGTTTATACTAGAAATTTTTCCAAGAAAACTGTGGATGATTATACCAAATGGACTTACAAGAATATCCAGTTCGCAGGCAATATCTATTTTTTCTTTAGGGATACCAAATTCTTCATGAGTTTCTCTAATTGCAGTATCTAATGGGGTATTGTCTGTTTGTTCTATCTTGCCACCGGGGAATGAAACCTCACATGGCTGAGTTTTTAATTTGGATGATCTTACCTGAAAAACGACGTGAAGTTCTTGATCTATTTCAACTAAGGGGATAAGTACAGATGAGAGCGTGTAATCATTCCAAGAAAGAATGTATCGCTCATAGTTTTTGAAGTAATCTTTTATCTGATTGTAATTCATAACTGCTCCTTGTGTATAGTTTTTAGATAAAGAGAAAAGTAGGTGGTATGTATGATAAACAATGAACCTAAAAAAACAAATATAATTGACAAACTTGGAGATATCAAATATATGAAAGAGTTTTTTAATGTACTAAAAAATCGCAGAGTATCTATTCTCAGCAAACTTTTAATTTTGTTAATGACTGCAGTTACTGTGGTTTATGTTGTTTCGCCTTTAGATATTTTCCTAGGATGGCTTATTGAATTAGGATATATAAAGAATTTAGTTGTAGGAGCGGCTATGTTCACATTTATTGGAAGTATGATAAAACAAGCCATTGCAAAAGCTAACACAAAAGAGAAATTATCTCAAGATGAATCAAATAAAATAATCCAATTTAGATTCCAAAATCCTCCTCCACAAAGCGGACCACATAATAAAACAAACTGACTAGTTTACAAATGAATAATGCAAGCCATTATTCATTTGTACATACCATTTCTCTTGAATCTATTATGTTCTTTTTAACTATTTTATGTTCTCTTTGTTTATTTAAAGATAGTTTTTAATTCTTCGATAAGTTTAGCGTTTGCTTCGTGATTTAACACGCATACTCTAAAGAATTTATCGCTGAGACCGTTAAAAGAAACACAATTTCTTATAGCGATTCCTTTTTTGATAAGCTCAGTATATAGCTTGTCAGAAGTCATATTATCACATAGAATTTCGCATAGTATGAAGTTTCCAAAACTAGGGAAGCTTTTTATTTTTGCCATTTTTGAAAGCTCTAATTTTAAAAAGTTCATTTCATCAGCTATTAGACTGTGAGTTTTTTCAATATATTCTTCATCTTTAAACATTATTTCACCCATAGAAGAAGCGATTACATTTATATCCCAAAGATGAAAGCTTTTGCTTACAAAATCCTTAGCATTTTCATCAGATGTGATAGAATATCCAAGTCTAACTCCAGGTGTTGCAAAGAATTTACTTGTACCTCTAATTACAAAAAGATTCTTATAATCAGTTGTAAGTGGCGCTGAAGAAAAGGTATCTTTATCAGAAAACTCTATATATGTTTCATCTACCATAAATTTAGCATTTGTTTTGCTAAGCAGAGTTTTTATCTCAGCTCTTGATAATATAGTTCCTGTAGGATTGTTTGGATTACATATTATTGCAAGGTCAACTGAGTTTGTATTTATAAAGTCTACGAGTTCGTTTATATTTATTTTAAAATCATTTTCTTTTTTTAGATAAAACCTTAGAATTTTAGAGTTTACAGCTTCAAGTTCGCTTTCATATTCTGAATAAGCGGGTTGAAGAAGTAAAGCATTTTTAGGCTGCACATATTTTATATAGTTTGAAATAAGTGAAGTAGCGCCATTGCTTAAAAGAATATCACTTTCTTGGCATTGACAATAAGAAGCTATCGCAGCTTTTAGGTCAACGTATTCTGGGTCTGGATAAATAGACACCATATCAATGTTGTTTTTTATATAATCGAGTGCTTTTTTATCTGCACCAAATGGATTTATATTTGAACTAAAATCTAAAATACTGTTAATGTCGAAATTATACTGCTTTGATAAATCAAATAAATTTGCACCATGTTTTTTGCTCATTTTAGCACCTCTGTAATTATTATTTATATCTATTATTTTAGGTCAAAAGGGAGTTATATACAAGAGTAAGTTTGTATATATTTTTTTAATCAAAAATATAATCATTATTGTTGACTAAGATACTATGAAATGGTATAATTGATACATATTATCAATTGGATATGAAAATCATTTTTATATAAGGAGAAAAAAGATGCCTTTAAGTATGATGAGAACGAATGAAGAGTCTGTTATAACCGAGCTTAGAGGAACTCCAGAGTTAAAAAAGAGATTAAATGAGCTTGGATTGGTAAAAGGAAATAGAGTAAGAGTTATTCAAGGATCTAAAAAAGGATCTATTATAATAAAAGTTTTAGACTCAAAATTGGTGCTTAATGTTTCAGTAGCACACAACATAATGGTGGCATAAATTTAGAGATTTTAGGAGGAACCATGAAAACACTTAATGATTTAAATGTTGGCGAATATGGAATAGTAGAAGCTATAGACATAACAGGTATACTTAAAAGAAGAATAATAGACATGGGGCTTACTAAGGGCTGCAAAGTTAAGATAGAAAGAGTAGCACCGCTTGGAGATCCTATAGATGTAAGAATAAAAAATTCTCACATTGCTATAAGAAAATCTGATGCACTTAATATAATTTTAAGGTAGATTCAATGACAGGAATTGTTTCCTGTCATTTTTGAGTAAAAAGAGATATAAGAGAGTGGAGAAAAGATATATGCAGAACAAGACTATGACAATAGCACTAGCAGGAAATCCCAACTGTGGGAAGACGACATTGTTTAATTCTTTGACAGGTTCTAGGCAGTATGTAGGAAACTGGCCGGGAGTAACTGTTGAAAAAAAAGAAGGCCATTTTAATTTAAAGGACAATAAAATTAAAGTAGTGGATCTTCCGGGGATATATTCACTTTCACCATATTCTATGGAAGAAATTGTTTCTAAAAAATATATAGTAGAAGAAAATCCAGATATAGTAATAAATATAGTGGATGCATCAAACCTTGAAAGAAACTTATTTTTGACGCTTCAGCTTATGAATTTAAAAAAGCCTATGATACTTGCACTAAATATGGTAGACGTAGCAAAGCGAATGGGACATGAAATAAATATAGAAGAGATGTCAAAACTGCTTGGAGTTAAGATTGTTCCAATCGTAGCTTCTAAGGATGAAGGCATAGAAGCGCTTCTTGAAGCTGTAGAAGAAGTAAAGCAAAGCTCAAAAAATATACAAAGACCAGAGAATCTAGAAAATTTCTTTTCAAAATTAAATGAAATAGAAGCTGAATTAAAAAACAAATCAGATGAAGATGAAATAGAAGAACAGAAAACTGATTTAACATATGAATTTATAGAAGAGATTTCAAATGACATAATAAAGAAGCCAGATGAAGAAGTATATACAATTAGCGACAGAATAGACCAGATTGTAACAAATAAATTTTTAGCAATACCGATATTTGCATTAATGATGTTCTTTACATTCTTTGTAACCTTTGACCTTGTAGGAAATCCGCTTAATGAGCTTATAGATGGCTTTATAGCAGAAACCCTTGTGCCTGCAACTACTGCTTTTTTAACATCGGTTGGCACGAATGATTGGTTGACATCACTTATTGTAGAGGGAAT
>JBOFWC010000046.1:0-7000 GCA_051653405.1 Proteocatella sp.
GGGGCGTTACAGGCGGACAGGAAATCAGTGAAAGCAGTCCGGAAATTTGGCGCAGGTCTGGCAAGACGACAGGCCTGCAGGTTCCAGTTTCTGCGAGGATAAGGGATTATTCAAGCATTGGATATGCATCTGCCGGCAGCTTGCCGGTCTACGATCACGGATACTGTTTTTTATTAAAGATCAGGCAAAGGCCTGATCTTTTTTTTTGCAATAATCAGATCAGACATGCAAGGCGACTAGCCCTTATGGCGATTGCTGCTGCCTTTCCCATAGGGACAGGCATAAAGGCACATGCCGCAAACCGAAAGCTGCTGCGGGTTGTTGCGCTCCCGGAAATACTGTTCACAGCGGGCGACATCAAAGCGGGCAGAACGCGGTTCGGAGCGAACAAAATTTCTTCCGGTCAGAGCTTTGGCGGGGCAAGCATCGACACACTGATGACAGCTGCCGCAGCGAACTGCTTGCAAAGTTTCATTTTCTTTAAAGGGGGCATCGGTAAGAACTGTGGTCCAGCGGACGCGGGGGCCATAGGCAGGGTGGATGAATAGACAGCTTTTGCCGATCCAGCCGAGTCCGGCGAGATAGGCGGCTGCTTTATGCGGCAGTGAAGCGCAGATGCGGTTGCTGTCGATGCGCTCAGCTGCCGGCAAAGGCATAGCACGGTAACCGTCGTGCTGGATAATGGAAGCGGCAAGTGAGGAAAAATTGTCCAGGCGGTTGTTGATTACCGTATAGGCATGAGTCTTGTATTGCAAAACATTTTCATAACAGTCTCGGTCGGCGAGCAGATCAACGATCGTTCCTTGTAGGGCAATTCCGATCGACAATGCCCGAGGAAAATCCTCGATCACCTTGCCGCAAAATGGGCGCAGCTCTTCCCGGTATTTTGCGAGCGGGGCAACCCCGATGCAGTCAACGGCATGGGTCTCCGCCAGCTGCATGATTTTTTTTAACAACAATAAAATCATCCCCTTATATAATGTTTTGTAAAGCATATAAGCATAATAGTCTATTCCCATAAAATGGACAAGGGGGGGAGTTGCGTATTACCGGCAGCGGTAAGGCTGCAAATAGGAAAATATGCACAAAAATAAAATATCTCTAGGCAAATCATATAAAAGGGCGTAAAATGACAAAGATGCATGTTATTTCCAAAAGAAGACAAATAAAGAAAACTTAAGAGAAGACATAAAAAGCAAGGGAAACCTTGTTTTTTTTATCCTTATTGCCTTTTGGGGGCGTATGCTTGGAAAAGATGAAATAAGCATAAAATTAACAGTATTTATAATATTGCAAATAAATGATGATAAAAAATGATTTCAGAAGAAATTATAGCTAAATGTTGTCAGAAAAGAAACGTCCCGTGCGCCAAGAAGCGCACGGAGTATAACGGGTGGAACTCCCGTCTGGAAAAGCCTAGCCAGCTATCCAGTATCCAGCCTTGGGACTGAAGCGGTAACGCCAGGTCTAAGCGTAGGTAGGAAAGGTAGTAGGCCGAAAGCGTAAGCTGAAGATGTTGAATCCCGAAATTCCTCTTGGGACTGGTCGATGCATGGGACGAGCAGAAGACAATACTGGGTTTAGCGATAAAGGCGAGTTAAGCTCGGCACCCCGGGATCGTAGGTCTTGGCATGCTATACAATTGTTTTATGGGAAGATGATAGAGCGACTGGAAAAATTTAATTTAGAAATAGCCCAAGATAAGACAAAGATAATTAAATTTGGTCGTTTCGCCGAAGAACGTCGAAACAGAGATAATGAAGGTAAACCAGAAACATTTGATTTTCTCGGCTTTACGCATTACTGTGGCAAAAGCAAAACAGGCATATTTCGCGTCAAGAGAAAAACGAGCAGGAAGAAATTCAAAGCGAAGCTAAAAGCCATTGCGCAGTGGCTCTTTAAGAATATGCACATGGAAATCGGAGCCTTAATCAAGAAAGTGAACGCCAAATTAATTGGTCACTACCGCTACTATGGTGTCACTGACAATAGTAATGGCATTAATGCATATGGATATCGTGTTCGGCGTAAGCTGTTTGAGGTGCTCAATCGCAGGAGTCAGAAGAAAAGTCTGACTTGGAAAGAATTTGCAAAACTTGAAGGGCGTTTTCCACTTACAAGAGCAAGAATTTATGTGAATATCTATGGCTAATTATCGGTAAATACTATTATGAAGAGCCGGATGCCTTAATAGGGCACGTCCGGTTCTGTGAGGGGGGCTGGGTTGTGAGACCCGCCTCTACTCGACGTGTGCTCCGTGTGCTAAGAAGCGCACGGAGTATAACGGGGGAACTCCCGTCTGGAAAAGTCTAGCCAGCTATCCAGTATCCAGCCCTGGGACTGAAGCGGTAACGCCAGGTCTAAGCGTAGGTAGGAAAGGTAGTAGGGCGAAATCGTAAGCTGAAGATGTTGAATTCCGAAATTCCTCTTGGGACTGGTCGATGCATGGGACGAGCAGAAGACAATACTGGGTTTAGCGATAAAGGCGAATTAAGCTCGGCATCCCGGGAGCGTAGGTCTTGGCATGCTATACAATGTTACTTCGTGTGAACTTGGGAGCTCCTGCCACCCTCAAAAAAAGAAAAGAGTATGGCTAACAAGTTGATAACGAGGAAGCCGAATATACGGTAGGGAGTCGGATTACGCCATAGTACTGAGGACGCAGGGTAATGCCTGTAGAGGGAAGGGTGTAACATAATAGTGCCCTTGAAAAGGGAAATAATGCTGCACTGGAGGCAGAGAAAACATTGGAAACAAATATGAAGAGCCGGATGCCTTAATAGGGCACGCCTGGTTCTGTGAGGGGGGCTGGGTTGTGAGACCCGCCTCTACTCGACTATTCGACTAAGTGTTCTTACTTTAAATATGCAATGGTGGTGTGTGAAAAATTTATTGAGTAATATTAGCGGATTTTGGGTAAGGCGATTTTGAAAGTAAAGTATTAAAATGAATGGTTTTGTGCTTTTTGGTATAAAAATATATGTTTAAATGAGAAAAAAACGTATTTTGTGTTGATTTTCTTAATCAAGAAGATATAATGTGATTAGGAGGATTGATATTATGTTGATACAATTTAATTTTAGTAATTATAGATCTTTTAAAGATGAGGTGTCATTAGATTTAACGGCTAGCAAAATTACAGAACATGCAGAAAATGTAGTTAAAGTAAGTAATGATAAAGTTTTACGTGTTGCGGCAATTTATGGGGCAAATGCATCTGGGAAATCTAATATATATAATGCATTTGAGTTTATGACACAATATGTGATACATTCATTTAACTTTGGCGGTGATGATAATTGCGAAGAGGGTGAAGGCCTTGAAGTAGAACCATTTAAATTTGATAAAAAATCGCAAAAAGAGCCAACGATATTTGAAGTATTTTTTACAGATTCTAAAGAAAAAAGTGAGCGTACATATCAGTATGGATTTAGCATTAAAGAAAGTGAAATTGAAGAAGAATGGCTATTTTATAAAGCAAAAAGCTCTAAAAATTATAATACTATATTTTACAGGAAAAAAGGTAAACCGATAGACTTTTCTGGAATAAAAACAGGTGCGGCAAATATAGAAGTGTCTTTAGAAAAAGAAACATTAATAGTATCTTTAGGATCAAAATTAAAAATAAATAAACTAAAAAAAATAAGAGACTGGTTCCTAAGAAATGAAATAGTTAACTTTGGAGATCCGATTGAAAATCTTTTTTTATCTAGAACATTACCAATGAAATTTGTAGATGATAAAAGTGTTCAACAAGATGTTGTTAATTATTTTTCGACTTTTGACACTTCGATAAAGGACTTTTCTGTTGAAGAAAAAACAGAAGTGGCTAATAAGAAAAAAGAAAAAAATAAAATGATAAAAATTAGTTCATTGCACAAGGTTATTGGTGAAGATGATATATATGAAGAACTTGATTTTAGGGCTGAATCAAGTGGAACTCTAAAAATGTTTTCCTTATATCCACCAATAAAGAATGTTTTAGAAAATGGAGGGGTTTTATTTATTGACGAGTTAAATGGTAAATTACATCCATTGCTAATTAGGAGTATAATTCTTACTTTTGAAAATAAAGATATTAATATAAATAATGCACAGCTAGTATTTACAACTCATGATATATGGCAACTTTCTAATGATTTATTGAGACGAGATGAAATTTGGTTTGTGGAAAAAACAGAAGAGGGCATATCAGAGTTATATTCATTAGTGGAATTTGTTGATTCAAATGGTGAAAAAATTCGTAAAGATGAATTTTATATTAAAAATTATTTACAAGGGAAATATGGGGCTATTCCTAAATTAAAAACAATAGATATATTAAAAGTTGGGGAAAAAAATAAATTGGGGGAAGAAAAATATGGGGATTTCTGAAAGGAAAGGAGGGAAAAAAGATCGAGATAAAAAAAATATACGTATTCCTTATTTAGGATATTATTTGATAGTAACAGACACAAAAGAAACGGAGAAAAACTATTTTGAGGGAATTCGTGATAGGTTGCCGAGCGACTTACATGGGAAATTAGTCATAAAAGTTGAAAATGAAATAGCTACTAATCGACTGGTGGAAGTAGCGAAGAATTATCAAAGTAAAGAAGCACAGTATATGAAGCCGTGGATTGTTTTTGATAAAGACTTAGTCACTGATTTCGATGATATTATACAAATGGCTGAAGCTAATAATATTGAGGTTGCCTGGAGTAATCCTTGTATAGAAGTATGGTTTTATGCTTATTTTGATAATGCACCAGTTATGACTGATTCAGTAACATGTTGTAGTAAGTTTGGAGAGAAATTTAAAAAAATGACTGGTCAAAAATATGAAAAAGCCGATCCGGATATTTTGAAAAAACTAATAGAGTATGGAAATGAAAATATGGCTATAAAAAGATCTGAGAAAAAAATGAGTAATTTTTATGCAGATAAAATATGTGCGCCTTCCGAAATGTACTCAGGAAATAAAGTATACCAGTTGGTTAAAGAATTAATAGAAAAAGGTTAGTATTTGTTGAAATTGTACTGACCCCCATAAGTTAGACCTAAAATGAGTCTAACTTATGGGGGTATCTTTATGGCTAAATATAGTACTGAATTCAAGAAAAAGATTGTAACTGAATATTTGAAAGGGACTATTGGTTATGGAAGCCTTGCAAAAAAATATAACATTCCTAGTACGAGTCCAATATCAACCTGGGTTGCTGCTTTTCAGAGTCTTGGGACAGAAGGAATTTCTCGTTCTCGCCAAAAGAAAAGTTATTCTTTTCAATTTAAGCTGCATGCAGTAGAGTTATATCTAAGTACAGAGATTTCCTACAAAGATTTAGCATTGCAACTCGAAATCAATAATCCAGCTCTATTGACGCAATGGGTTCAACGGTTCCGTGCTGTCGGCGTAGATGGTCTTAAACCAAATCGGAAAGCAGGCGTCCTAAAGTGCCAGATAAACCTATCGTCGTAACACCTACGCAACCAAAAGGAATTCAGGATGAACGGCTTAAACAGCTTGAAGAAGAAAATCTTAAACTTCGCATAGAGGTAGCCTATTTAAAAGAACTGAGGAGATTGCGCCTGGAGCAAGAGGCGCAGAAACGAGAGCAAGGATCGTCCATAGTCTCCGAGGATCCTTCAAACTAAAAGATATGTTATTTATGTCATTGGCAAGATGATGGTCAGAGTGATGTTGATGCAGATAAAGTATATGGTGGACCAAACGGACGGTATTCTTTGTCTGAAGCAAGAGTTAATTTTAAAAAATATTTAGTGAAATATTCTCCAGATAATGATACAAGAATTGTTCCTACTGATTTACCTGAGGAAGTAGCAATAAAAAAACTTTTAATTAATCTGTTTAATGAAAGTAAATTAATTAATGATAAATACGAAAAGGAAAAAATATGGTTGGAAATATCTAGAGCAGAAGATAGATTACATACGGCTGTCGCTCAAAAGATTAACCCGTTTGTAAAAAAATAGCATGTACAAAATCTGCTGCTAAAATGTAAATAGATTAATTTAAAATGAGACATCTGAAAAGATAGTACAATAAGAAAATAAGTCGGAGGTATCTCATTATGAAAAACAACATGATCAAAATCATGCAAAAATAACAAATGACGTAGATGCTTCGGGCAACCCTATCATTAAGAGACACTGGGGACGTTTCTTTTAGTACTATCCAAGCAGAAAACTGGATGAATTAATAAAATCATTCAAGAGATTATTCATCAATATTAAAGGAGTAGAAAATGCTGATTCTGGAATCTGAAATATGTTTTGATGAACAGAGTGATAATCTAGATGGCTTACCGCATGATATAAACACTAAAAACATACTGCGCCCAGATATAAATTTTGGTAACAATCAACTTTTTTCATCGACAATAATAGCAGGTAAAAATATTGATATAATAAAAAAAGTGAATACTATAAGGTGCTTATTGAAATGCCTACAATAGAAAGGCAGGCATATGAAGAAATAAGGCTATTACTGCGGGTGGATGCACTTTTTAAAATCCAAACTGGAGCAAGGGTAATTGGCAAAGGTAAAATACTAGATTTTTTATATGGCTAACAAGGCGAGTTTAATGGACTAAAAATCCGTTAACCTCGTTCATTTATTATTAGCCCTTATGCAATTAACCCCGAAAATAAAACCAGTGTAAATTATTCAGTAGATATGTTGATGATAAGGATAACCTTTTTGTTTTATAATCAGGAGTAAACGATTCTCCATAAGTTACATAAATTTTTAGAGAAAAAATGGCCGGCAGTGGCTGAAAAAATTGTGCTGTGGTATAATCAAGTATTGAGAGTGAATATCGGAGGAAGATTATTTTTTATGACAGATAAAAGCAATAGCAAATTTTATAAAATTATCAATTATGGCTGCCAGATGAATATCAGCGACTCGGAGCGCATGGCCGGGCAGTTGACCGAAATGGGTTATACGGAAACAACGGAGCTTGGGCAGGCGGACGTGATTTTGATCAATACCTGCTGC
>JBOFWC010000047.1:0-32817 GCA_051653405.1 Proteocatella sp.
TGTAGATGAGATGTTTGTAGCATTTGAAACAGTAAACCTTGAACAAATGAATACATATTTGGACACTGGAGAATTATCAGATCTTGAATTGCTAACTGGTGATTCAGAGGCAGAAGGGATATTTAAACTTATATTCTCAAAATTAAGCCATACAATTATTTCAGCAGAAGAGGCTGATGAAAATACTATTGTTGTAAAAACTGAAGTAACAACTATTGATATGGCCTTAGTGTTCCAAGAGTGGATGCAAGAATCTATGAAAATGGCTTTTGATGGTGCATTCTCAGCAGAAGCACTTTCAGAAGAAGAGTACAATGCTAAGGTAGAGGAAAAATTAGTTGAAATACTTAAAAAAGAAGATATAAAGACTGTTACAAAGACCGTAGACATAAAATATGTAAAAACAGATGGAAATTGGGAAATACAAACAGATGATCAATTAGTAGATGCTTTACTAGGTGGACTTCTTACATTCATGGATTCATTTGCTGCAGGTCTTGAAGATATTGCAAACTAAAGTATAGTATAGTATAATATAACGAAATGACACGAAAATCTCTGACGTAATGTTGGAGATTTTTTTAATTTATTTTTAAAGAGGTAGTTATGCACTATAAATCATATAAATCGATTTTGTCCCCTCAAAATGGGATGAATATATATAGGGGATGTACTCATGGATGTATTTATTGTGACAGTAGAAGTAACTGTTATCAAATGAATCATGATTTTGAGGATATTGAAGTAAAATTAGATGCTCCTACTATGCTTGAAGCTGAATTGAAGAAGAAGCGTAAAAAAGCTATGATTGGAACAGGCGCTATGACTGATTCTTATATTCATCTTGAAGATAAGCTTAAGTATACTAGAAAATGCTTAGAAATTATTGAAAAATATAATTTTGGATTGGCTATTCAAACTAAATCCAACCGTATTTTAAGAGATTTAGATTTACTAAAACGTATAAATGAAAAAAGTAAATGTGTAGTTTCAACTACAATGACTACTTTTGATGAGAATCTATGTAAAATATTAGAACCTAATGTTTCTACAACAAAAGAACGTTTTGAAATGCTCTTGGAAATGAAGTCTAATAATATTCCTACAGTTGTCTGGTTTTCTCCATTTCTTCCATGGATAAATGATACTCTAGAAAATATAGAAGGTTTATTAAAATACTGTATAGAAGCTGAAGTAAAAGGGATTATCTTTTTTGGAATAGGGCTTACATTAAGAGATGGAAATAGGGAATATTTTTATAGCAAGCTAGATGATCATTTTCCAGGGTTAAAGCAAAAATATATTACTGTCTATGGAAATTCATATGAATGTAAAAGTCCAAACAATCGTGAATTATCAAACTTAATAATAAAGACTTGTCAATCACATAATATAATGTACAAACCAACTGAAATATTTGCATATTTGAGAGAATATGAGGACAAGTCTTTATCAAATCAAATTAGTTTTTTTGATATATTAAATTGAATAAAGTGGTAATTGTAATATGATTCTTCATAAGTAGACATGGCAAATAACCCAAATTACTTATGAAGGATTTTTTAATATACATATTTGTTTTATGTTGTTTTGTGTTGACAATTGTGGGTTATTAATGTTAGAATTTTATGATAATAAGAGGTTTGAAATGGAGGTGTAGCTTTATATGTATAGCGTGATTTTAGTTGAAGATGAAGGTTTGGTAAGAGAGGCTATTGCAAGAAATATAAAGTGGGAAGACTTAGGCTTTGAACTTCTTTCGACTTGTAAAAATGGTCTTGAAGCTAGAGATTTTCTGGTACAAAACAAGGTGGATCTTGTAATTACAGATATATGCATGCCGTTTATGGATGGGATGGAGCTTAGCAGATTTTTATATGAAAACAGTCCTGATACCAAAATTATAATATGTAGTGGATTTGATGAGTTTGGATATGCGCAGCAAGCTTTGAAATATAAGGTTGAAGAATATGTACTCAAACCAGTTACTTCTGCAGAACTTTCTAAATTACTTACAAACACTAAGGAAAAAATAAGTAAGAAAAGAGATGAAGATTTAATACAAAATAAAATTTCTAGAACGTATTTTGAAAACAGAGATTTTATAAAATCTAAAATTCTTAGTAGACTTATGATGGGCACTAAAGACATGAAAGATATTACAAGAGACATGAATGAAGCTGGAATTTCTATTGATTCTGATTTTTATAAAGTGGCTATAATTGAGCTTGATGATTACAACAATATATATGAACTTCCAGAAAATAAAAAAAGACAAGTCGATTTGATGCTTTTTAGTATAACTAATATAGCTGAAGAAATAGTAAAAGAGCATAATATTGGAGAAGTTTTTTATGGAAATGGAAACCAAATATACATAATTTTTAAAACAAGTATTAATACTATAACCGATGAAAGAATAAAGTCTATATGCGAAAAAATTCAGTTTGAATCAAAAAAACTTTTTAAGCTTGATATAACTATAGGTATAGGTAGTAAAGTAAAAGCTTTAGATGAGCTATATATGTCTTGGAAAGATGCTTTAGCCGGAATAGAACATAGATATACAATTGGAAAGAGACATATAATTCCCATTGAAGAGATTAAACGTAGCTATAAAGCTATACCTGAATATGAAGAGCATATAAATTCAATTTTATCTGCCATAAAAACAGGAGACCAAAAAGAGATAACCGATCAAATGGATAGAATTCAGCTTGTTATGAAAAATTCTAATCTTCCAAAACCCAAACTTACAATGTATATTTTGCAGCTTGCAGCAAGAGTAAATTCTTTTATCGCTTCATCGGAAAACGATTTCAGCGCATATCTGAGAGCAAATGAAGTTATATCTGAAGAAATAGAGAAATCGGATAATATAGAGCACACTATGAATTACCTTAAAGAATATTTTATAGATATATCAGAGCGTTTTGATATAAATAAAGATTCCAGTGGCAAGAAAATTGCATTTATGGCATTGGAGTATATTGAAAAATACTATAAAAATTATGACATAGGACTAAACTCAGTATGTACACATCTATGTATTAGTCCCAGCCACTTTAGTAAAATTTTTAAAACCAATACAGGAGAAACCTTCGTTGAGGCTCTTACAAAAAAACGAATGTTAAAAGCAAAAGAACTTCTTGAAAATACTTCTTTAAAAAACTATGAAATTGCAGATAAAGTTGGCTTTAATGATCCTCATTACTTTAGTATATCTTTTAAAAAAGCAACAGGTATGACGCCAAAAGAATATGCAAAAGAAAGAAGGTAGCCATTGAAACATTTTTTTAAAAGTATTCATAGCGCCATGCTCTTTGCATTTCTTTCTTTACTTATCCCTATAATTTTAGTGTTTTTTTGGGTATCTGTTAATTTTACTGAAAATAGTATAATAGAGAATTCTAAAAAATATACTTATCAACTAATTGACCAAGTTAATGATACTGTAGATTCATATATTGACTTTATGGAAAATATTTCAAATATAGCCCTCTATTCAGGTACGCATTATAAATATCTTGTTAATGATTTTAAAAGTGCTCATGAAGAACAGATTCTTAGATCTGAAATAATAAATCAGTTTTCAACTGTAATAGAGACTAGAAATGACATATATTGCATTGGAATAATGGGGCAAAATGGAAAAATTCTTATAAATGATGACACCCAGATAATCAATGAGAATGTAGATGTAAGAGAAAAAACATGGTATAACGAAGCAATTGAAGCTAAAGGAGCAATTGTACTTACTGCCGCGCATGTTCAAAATCTAATAGACAATAACTATCGGTGGGTTGTAAATCTAAGCAGAGCAGTAATGGATCCGTCTGGAAAAAATCCAGTGGGAGTATTTTGGGTAGATCTTAACTTCAATACATTAAGTAATCTTTGTGATGGCATTGACTTAGGGAAAAAGGGATATGTTTTTGTACTTGATAAAAAAGGAAACATAGTGTATCACCCTAAACAAGAACTTATATATAGTGGGCTTAAATTAGAAAGAACAAATGAAGCTATGAAAAATACACAAAGCTCTTTTATAGTAGATGAAGAATTAAAAGGAGAATCTAAGCTTTTTACGGTATCACGATCTGAAAAAACGGGTTGGGCAGTAGTTGGAGTTTCCTTTGTAAATGAATTATTAAAAGCTCAAGAAAAGATAAAGCGAGTTTATTTAGGTATGGTTATTATGATGATTCCTATTGTAATAATAATTTCATATATTTTGTCTAAAAAAATTACAAGACCTATAAAAATGCTTAAAAATTCTATGAAAGAAGTGGAACTTGGAAATTTTAATCCTGCAAGTCCAATACTTATTGACGGAAGTGAAATTGGGAAGCTTGGAAAAACATTTTCTATAATGACAGAAAAAATAGGTTCTTTGATGGATGAAAAACTTAGAGATGAAAAGTTTAAGCGTGAAGCTGAAATGAAGGCGCTTCAGTCTCAAATAAATCCTCATTTCATATATAATACGCTAGATTCTATCGTTTGGATGGCTGAATCTGGGAATAATGACGATGTTATATTGATGACTGTATCACTTGCAAGACTCCTCAGGCTTAGTATAAGTAATGAGTCCTCAGTTGTAAGAGTATGGGATGAAATAAAATATTGTGAAAGCTATCTTACAATACAAAAACAAAGATATTTAGATGAACTAAGCTACGAGATAAATATTTCGGAAGATTTAATGGAGTGTCCTATAATAAAACTTACATTACAACCATTAGTGGAAAATGCTATATATCATGGAATAAAGTATGGAAAAGGAAATGGAAAAATTATAATTTCAGGATATCTGACAGATGAATGTGCATTTATAGTTGTTGAGGATAATGGAGCTGGCATGAGTAATAAACAACTATTAAAGGTTTTAGATAAAAAGGAAACCGAAGTAAAAAAATCTGGACTAGGAGTTTATAATGTAAATCAAAGAATAAAGCTATATTTTGGTACAGAATATGGGCTTTATTATGAAAGTATTGAAGGCGAAGGCACAAAAGTAAGCATAAAGCTCCCTAAAACATATCTGGAACCTGAATTAAGGAGATACTGATGCAAAAGAAAAAAATCTATGCTATATTTTTTATGCTTGTTTATATAATACTTTCCCTAATACTTACACTTTCTATTACAAAAATAGAAGAAAAAAGTATAGATATAGTATGTATAATGAAAGTGAATGATCAAAAAAATGGTTTTTGGAGAACTTTGAGTGATGGGGCAGTAATGGCAGCAAATGAATATGGTGCAAATATAAATATTATAGGACCTAATGAAGAAACTGATATTGAATTTCAAAATAAGTTAATTGAAGAATCTATATCAAAAAAACCAGATGCTATAATACTTGCAGCTGCGGATAATGAAAAAACTCTTCCATTTGCAGTGAAAATAAAAAGAGCAGGAATAAAATTGATTGTTATCGATTCAGGACTTAAAGAAAACATAGAAGACTCATATATAGCAACGGACAACTATAAAGCGGGACTTTGTATCGGAAGAATGCTGGATAAATATATCGACGAAGGTGATAAAGTAGGGATTGTAAACTTTGTTGAGAATTCAAAACCAGCAATAGAAAGAGAATTAGGTGTAAGAGAGGCTTTTGAAAAAAATAAAAATAAAGTATTAAACACAGTTTATTGCAATTCAAATCCAAACCTTGCTAAGGAACTAGCCATAAAAATGATTAAAGAGAATCCTGATATTACTGCTATTGCTGCTTTAAATCAGTATTCTACAGAAGGAGCGGCAAGGGCTGTAATAGAATTAGGGCTTAAAGAAAAAATTAAAATTGTAGGCATGGACAATTCGAAAGAACAAATAAAGTATCTTGAAGACCAAACAATAGCTGGACTAGTTGTTCAGAAACCTTTAAACATGGGCTATCTTGGGGTTGAAAAGGCTGTAGAACTTATATCTGGTAAAAATATACCAAATAAGATAGATTCAGGGTTACTTATGGTTACCAAAGACAATATGTATACTGGAATGTATCAAAAAGTATTATTTCCATTCATGGAGAATGATTAATAAAATATTTAAAAAAGGTTAAAATTTTGCAATATTGTAAAATTTTAACCTTTTTTAGTAAGAAAATCTATTAAATATTATATCTAAAACTAATATAATTTAGCTATGTTAAACATTAGGAATAAACTTGCAATGAAATGGAAGGTGAAAAAATGAGTGAAGTTCTCATTTCTATGAAGAATGTAAGCAAAGCATTTGCGGGAGTTCAAGCATTGAAAAACGCAGAGCTAGAAGTAAGGTCTGGAGAAGTCCATGCACTTATGGGAGAAAATGGAGCTGGAAAATCAACTCTAATGAAGATTTTAACAGGAATATACAGTAAAGATTCCGGAGTTATTAAATTTGAGGGAAATGAAATTGAATTTAAAAACCCTAAAGAAGCTCAAGAGGCGGGGATAGTAATAGTTCATCAAGAACTGAATATGATGGCACATTTAACAGTTGCTCAGAATCTGTTTATAGGAAGAGAAGCAATGAATGGAATGTTCATAAATGATAAAAAGATGAATGAAGATTCAAAGGATTTATTTGATAAATTGAAAATAGATATTGAGCCTTCTGAATTGATGGGAAACCTTACAGTTGGTAAACAGCAGATGGTTGAGATTGCAAAAGCAATTTCAGCAGAAGCTAAGGTAATTATTTTTGATGAACCTACCGCAGCACTTACTGAAGCGGAAATAAATGAACTATTTAAAATAATTGGCGATCTTAGAATGTGTGGATACGGAATTGTATACATATCTCATCGTATGGATGAAATTGACAAAATAACCGACAGGATAACTGTAATGCGTGATGGCGAATATGTTGGAACCCTTATAACTAAAGAATCTACAAAAGATGAACTAATAAAAATGATGGTTGGTAGAGTAATATTTGAAGACCCAAAACAAATCAGCAGTGTTTCAGATGATGCAGAGGTAGTTCTTAGTATAAAAAATTTAAATGCAGGGAATTTAGTTAAAGATGTTAACTTTGAACTCAAAAAAGGAGAAATTGTAGGTTTTTCAGGACTTATGGGTGCAGGAAGAACAGAACTTGCAAGAGCTATATTTGGTGCTGATAAAATAGATAGTGGGGAAATAATAATTAAGGGAGAACCGGTAAAGATAAATACTCCAATGGATGCAGTTAAAAATGGAATCGGCTATTTATCGGAAGATAGAAAGCGATATGGAATATTGGTTGAAAAAAGTGTTGCGGAAAACTCGGTATTATCTGTGCTTGATTTATATAAAAAAGGAATTTTTATAGATGACCACAAGATAAATGAAGATTCTCAAAAATATGTAGATTTGTTAAAAACAAAAACTCCAGGAGTACATCAGTATGTAAGAAATTTATCTGGAGGAAACCAGCAAAAAGTTGTAATTGCTAAATGGTTATTAAGAGACAGTGAGATACTTATATTTGATGAACCTACAAGAGGGATTGATGTAGGAGCAAAAAGTGAGATATATGCACTTATGAATGAACTTGCAAAATCAGGAAAATCTATCATAATGATTTCTTCGGAACTCACAGAAATTTTGCGTATGAGCGATAGGGTGGTAGTTATGTGTGAAGGAAGAAAAACTGGAGAACTAGATATAAGTGAAGCTACTCAAGAAAAAATAATGAGTTTAGCTACAATGAGAAATTAGGAGGAAATATAATCGTGGATAAATTAAAAAAAATAGGGACTCAGAAATTAGTTGCATTTATTGCTATGATTGCAATCTATCTTTTCTTTTTCGCAATGAGTCCAGCATTTAGATCTGTAAACACACTCGTAAGTATATTTGACTCATCATATTATATTGGTTTTATGGCTATTGGAGTCACATTTGTAATTATTACAGGAGGTATAGATCTCTCTATTGGAACGGTATTAATATGTTCTTCGCTTATAGGCGGGACATTATACTCTAATGGAGTTCCACTAATAGTATGTCTTATAGTGATAATTTTATGTGGAGCATTCTTTGGATTATGTAATGGAATAATGGTTGCGGTAATGAAACTTCCAGCCTTTATAGCAACACTTGGGACTATGATGGTAACAAGAGGTCTTGGTTCAATAATAACAAAAACTCAAAGTGTTACATTCCCACTTAGAACAAGTCCTGATGGATGGTATAAATCGATATTTAGAACTGGCCCTACAGCTGGAATTGATGCAGGATTTCCCACAGGAATAATTTTACTTCTTATTGCTATGGTTATAATGGGGCTTTTTCTAAATAAAACTAAATCAGGAAGATACATACAGTCCTTAGGTAGTAACAAGGAGGCAACTAGGCTTTCAGGTGTAAATGTAGTCAAATATGAAATTATGGCTTACGTTATAAGTGGTGCTTTTGCAGGGCTTTCAGGAATTGCTTATGCGGCTATAAACTCAACTATCCTTCCAGGTACAGGAAACGGTTTTGAGCTTGATGCCATTGCTGGAGTAGTCATAGGTGGAACATCTCTTGCTGGAGGATTCGGATCAGTTACAGGAACTATTGTCGGAGTATTTATAATGAGTATCCTAAAAACAGGACTTCCATTCATAGATCTTCAGCCTCATTATCAACTATTTATAACAGGATTTGTGCTTATAACTGCAGTATATTTTGATGTTCGAAACAGAAGTAAGAAAGCAAAGTAACTGTATATTATCTCTGTAAAAGAGATTTATATAATGTAATTAAAACACATAGGAGGATAAAATGATGAAAAGATTTAAAAAACTCTCAGCACTTGCACTAGCAACTATACTTACAGGAACAATGCTTACAGGTTGTGGAAGTAGCTCATCTTCAAGTGAATCTGCTGAAGCAGATACATCAGCGTCTGGAGAAATAACGGTTGAAATTGTTGCAAAAGGATTCCAACACGATTTTTGGCAGGCAGTACTTAAGGGCAGTGAAAAAGCCGCAGGAGAACTAGGGGTTAAAACAAATTTTGTTGGACCTGAAGGTGAGGGGGCAATAGCCGCTCAGATTGAGCAAATAAACAATGCGATTAATAAAGGGCCTTCAGCAATCTGTCTTGCAGCACTTGATACAGATGCAGCACTTGATGCTATATCTTTAGCACAAAGCAAAAATATTCCAATAATTGGGTTTGATTCAGGAGTTCCAGGAGCACCAGAAGGAGCAGTTAAAGCAAATGCTGCAACAGATAACTATCTAGCAGGTGCACTTGCTGCTGAGAAAATGTTTGAAAAAATAAAAGATCAGGTGAGTAGTCCAGCTGAAATAGTTAGAATAGGTGTAGTTTCTCAGGAAGCAAACTCGGATTCTATAGTTAAGAGAACTGCTGGATTTGTTGATAAGATGGTGGAACTAATTGGAGAATCAAATGTATCTGTAGAAGGTCACGATAAGTTTGCTAAAAAGAATGGCGATGCAAAAGTTATAATCGAAGTTAGAATCCCAGCAGAAGTTACAGACAATGCTGGTAAAACAGAAGCGCTTACACTTCTTAATAAAACAGACCTTGTAGCAGTATATGGTTCTAATGAATTTGCAGCAAAATGTATTATAAATGCAAACGAAGGACTTAATGTTCTTGGAGAAGGTAAAATAACTGCAGTTGGTTTCGATTCAGGAGCCCTTCAACTTGATGCAATCAAAAACGGCTTATTCTATGGTTCTGTTACTCAAGACCCAGTTTCAATAGGATACAACGCTGTAAAGCTTGCAGTTGCTGCAGCAAATGGTGAAGAAGTAACAGATGTAGACACTGGTTGTCAGTGGTATAATGCTTCGAATATGGAAGATCCTGAAATAGCACCTTGCCTATATCAATAATTAAGCTTACTACAACTCCCTTTTTGAGTTTGATTTCTTGGGCTCAAAAAGGGTTTTTTAAAAGGAGGATTTATAAATGCTAAAAAATATACCAAAAATCCTTTCGCCTGAACTCCTAAAAATACTTATGGAAATGGGACATGGCGATACGATTGTAATTGCAGATGGAAATTTTCCATCAGAAACTTGTGGCAAAAGAGTTATACGTGCAGATGGACATCAAATTCCAGAACTCTTAGATGCTATTTTAGAGTTATTTCCCTTGGATTTGAAGTACAGTGAGTATGCATTTTCTTTAATGGAAGTTGTAAAAGGTGACGATACTAAACCAATTATATGGAATGAATATAATAATATTTTAGATAAATATCATGAGAACAGACCACAGATAGAATATATAGAGAGATTTAAATTTTATAGTAGAGCAAAAGAGGCTTATGCCGTAATTGCTACAGGTGAAAGTGCATTATATGCAAATATAATACTTACTAAAGGCGTAATTTAAAAATTTTCAGAAATATTTTGTTTTGTGTTGATTCGTTTTGTATTAAGTGGTATAATCAAAATAAATCAACAATATACAAACCAATACCACTAAAAACAACATTGAAAATAACATTAAAAACAAACACTATTTTATATTTTTAAATTGTAAATACTAAGGAGACTGAATATGGACTTCTCAAGAGAATATGAAATTGAAAAATCCAAAAGAATAGATTTTCTTGTACAACATCTCTTTAATAAGCTTCCTGAAATAGAAGCTGATAGAGCGATGCTACTTACAGAATCTTATCAGCTTACAGAAGGTGATCCTGTTATATTAAGAAAATCAAAAGCTTTTGCTCATATACTGGATAATATTCCAATAACTATAAGGCCTATGGAGCTCATAGTAGGGAGTGCTTCCATAGCTCCAAGAGGATGCCAAGTATTTCCGGAGTTTTCGTATGAATGGCTCGAAGCGGAGTTTGATACTCTAGAAACAAGAAATGCAGATCCGTTTTATATATCAAATGAAACAAAGGAAAAACTTTCAAAAGTATATAAATACTGGAAAGGCAAGACGACAAGTGAGCTTGCTTCCTCATATATGGATGAGGAAACACTTCTAGCAATAGATCACAACATATTTACTCCTGGAAATTATTATTACAACGGCGTAGGTCATGTAACCGTGTGTTATGAAAGAATAATTTCAGAAGGCTTATCTAGCATAATTAAACAAGCTGAGGAAGAACTTTCAAAGTGTAGTATAAAAGATGGAAATTATAATAAGAAAATCATTTTTTTGAAAGCTGTAATTGAGAGTAATAAAGCAGTTATACGATATGCACATAGATATGCTAATTTAGCTGAAAAGGAAGCTAATTATTGCAATGATAGCACAAGAAAATCAGAACTGATAGAAATAGCAAAAAATTGCAGGAGAGTTCCTGAATTTGGAGCAGAGAATTTTCACCAAGCTTGTCAGGCATTTTGGTTCATACAGATGATTTTGCAAATAGAATCAAGTGGGCATTCTATATCACCTGGAAGATTTGATCAATACATGTATCCTTTGTACAAAAAAGATATTGACCGCGGAGCTATAACAAAGGAAGAAGCCCAAGAACTTATAGATTGTATTTGGGTAAAGTTAAACGACTTAAACAAAGTTAGAGATGCTGTTTCAGCAGAGGGATTTGCTGGCTATGGTCTTTTTCAAAATCTCATTGCAGGAGGACAAAATAAGGACGGCATGGATGTTACAAATGAACTTTCATATATGTGTATTGAAGCTTCATTGCATGTAATGCTTCCTCAACCATCACTTTCTGTAAGAATATGGAATGGTACGCCTCATGAATTTATAATAAAAGCTGTAACTCTTACAAGAACAGGCATTGGCCTTCCAGCGTATTATAACGATGAAGTCATAATTCCGTCATTAATAAGTAGGGGGCTTTCGCTTGAAGATGCAAGAGATTATAACATAATAGGTTGCGTTGAACCTCAAAAGGCTGGAAAAACTGATGGCTGGCATGATGCAGCATTTTTCAATATGTGCAGGCCTCTAGAACTGGTTTTTAGCAATGGCATTGATAGAGGTATCCAGCTTGGGCCAAAAACTGGTGATGTAAGTTTAATGAAGAGCTTTGAAGAGTTTTATGAAGCCTATAAAATTCAAATGAACTACTTTATAGAAAGGATGGTTAATGCAGATAATGCTATAGACTTAGCTCATGCACAGCGTTGCCCACTTCCATTCTTATCAGGAATGATAGAAGATTGTATAGGAAGAGGAGTAAGTGTCCAAGAAGGTGGGGCAATATATAATTTCACAGGACCGCAAGGTTTTGGAATAGCAAATGTCGCTGATTCATTCTATACAATAAAAAAACTTGTATTCGATGAAGAAAAAATTACAATGGCAGAACTCAAGGAAGCTATTGATAATAATTATGGAATGGATATTGGAAAAGAAGAAATATCAAAAATAACTACAAATGTTGTTAAGAATATAATGTCTGCCGGGAAAGATCTTAGTGAAGAAGATATTAGCAGTATCACAAAATTAGTGTCAGAAAATATAAGCCTTAAAAAAGTGAATCTAAAAAAACATCAAGACATAAAAGTTATGATTGATAATCTTCCTAAATTTGGAAATGATATAAAACATATAGATTATATGGCGAGAGAAGCTGCATACACATACACCAGGCCTCTCGAAAAGTATAAAAACCCTAGAGGAGGAGTTTATCAAGCCGGTTTATATCCAGTATCAGCAAATGTGCCTCTTGGAAAACAAACTGGAGCTACTCCTGATGGAAGACTTTCAGGCACTCCTGTTGCAGATGGAGTATCTCCTTCAGCTGGGAAAGATATAAAGGGGCCAACTGCTGCGGCAAACTCAGTAGCAAGACTTGATCACGTTATTGCTTCAAATGGAACTTTATTTAATCAGAAGTTTCATCCACTTACATTAAGCGGAAGCAAAGGGCTTGAAAATTTTGCAGCATATATAAGAGCTTACTTTGATCAAAAAGGCAGTCATATTCAATTTAATGTGGTAAGCAAAGATACGCTTTTAGAGGCACAGAAAAATCCTGAAAAGTATAAGACCCTTGTAGTTCGAGTTGCCGGATATAGTGCACTTTTTACAGCCCTTTCAAAATCACTGCAGGATGACATTATAAATAGAACTGAACAAAATGGATTTTAGAAGTATGGAGGATAATATGAGTAAAGATTATCTTGATTTAAAAGGAAGGATATTCGATATACAAAAATTTTCTATACATGACGGTCCTGGAATTAGAACAATTGTATTCCTTAAAGGCTGCTTTCTAAGATGTAGATGGTGTTGCAATCCCGAATCTCAAAAATACGAATTTCAAGAAATGATAGTTAATGGTTCGATAAAAAATATAGGTCAGGATATTTCTGTAAGAGAAATACTGGACATAGTTTCTGAAGATAGGGCATTTTACAGAAGATCTGGCGGCGGAATCACACTTTCGGGAGGAGAATGTTTCTTTCAGCCAAGATTCACGAAAGCACTTCTCATGGCAGCTCAGGAGAGAGGAATAAATACTGCAATCGAAACTACATCTGCTGTGGATTTTGAAATTATCGAATCAGTGCTTCCATATATAGATACTTTTCTTATGGATATAAAGCACCATGATCCTGTAAAACATAAACTTTTTACGGGAATTGACAACAAGCTGATACTAAAAAATGCAAAAAAAATTGCTGACTGGGGTGCAAATCTTATAATAAGAGTTCCTGTAATTCCAGGATTTAATGATACGGAAGAAGAAATTGAACAAATTGCAGATTTTGTATTAGGGCTTAATACCGTGAAGGAAATTCATTTACTTCCATATCATAGACTCGGTCAGGATAAGTATGAGGGACTTAAGCGAGAATATCTAATGGGAGATTCAATTCCCCCAGACACCGAAAAAATTAATAAACTGCTTTTGTCAGTAGTTTCAAAGGGATTAAAGGCTCAAGTAGGAGGATAGGAGGAAAATATATTGTATAGCAAAGACAAACTATCCATAGAAGATAGAATGCGAATAATTCAGGAGATAGTTCCTGGGAAACAAATAACGCTTGCTCATATAATAGCTAATCCTGATGACGTTCTTTATGAAAAACTTGGAATGAATTCAAATGCAGAGTATATAAAGTCTGCCATAGGAATACTTACTATGAGCCCAGGAGAAACTTCAATAATAGGAGCTGATGTAGCTATAAAAGCATCTGATATTGAGCTTGGATTTATAGATAGAGTGAGTGGAACCTTAATAGTTACAGGGAGCATATCCGCTGTAGAGGCTTCACTTAGTGCAGTAATAAATTTTTGTGAGAATAAACTTGATTTTACAATTTGTGAAGTAACAAGAACCTAAATTTTAAGGAGGAAAACAAAAAATGGTAAATGAATATGAAATCAAAAAAGAAATATGTGAAATAGGGCGCAGAATATACAGTAAGGGTATGGTTGCGGCAAATGATGGAAATATTTCTGTCAAAATAAGTGAAAATGAATTTTTATGTACACCTACAGGAGTAAGTAAAGGGTTTATGACTCCTGAATATATTTGTAAAGTTGATGCTGATGGAAAAGTCCTGCAGGCTAATAAAGGTTTTAAACCATCGTCTGAAATAAAAATGCATCTTAGAGTGTATAAAGAAAGACCAGATGTAAATTCTGTAGTTCACGCTCACCCAATGTATGGAACGGCTTTTGCGATAGCTGGAATTCCACTGACTCAACCGATAATGCCTGAGGCTGTAATCGCACTAGGCTGTGTTCCTATAGCAAAATACGGAACTCCATCAACTGTGGAAATTCCAGATGCAATATCTGAACATCTTCAATACTTTGATGCACTTCTTTTAGAAAATCATGGCGCTTTGACTTATGCGAATTCACTTATGTCAGCATACATGAAGATGGAATCTCTGGAATTTTATGCACAGCTGCTATTCCTAGCAAGACAGCTTGGAGGTCCAAAAGAACTTGATACAAATCAGGTAGAAAGACTTTATGAATTAAGAAGAGAAATGGGAATGACAGGCAAACATCCTGCAAACGCATGTGCAAATAAGGATGGAAACTCAAGCTGTCACAGCTGTGGAGGAGCATGCAGCTCATCAAAACCTACACAACCTGCGGGATCAGATATGATTGCTGAGATAACAAGACAAGTTATTGCGCAACTTGGAATGAAGTAGTTCATCTGAAAAGAGGTAACTGATGGAACACACTGCAATAGAATCGGTTGTCAAAGCAATACTTGATAATATATACATTCCTAAAATAAATCTTGAAACAGCACAAAAGCTTATGAAACTAGTTGAGGATGAAGCTAAGAAAATGAATATATCTGTGGTTACTGCTATAGCTGATGAGGGCGCTCATCCGATAGCTATTCATTGCATGGATAATGCATATATAGCGAGTTTTGATGTAGCGATTAACAAGGCATTTACCTCGGTTGCACTTAAAATGAGTACTAGGCAGCTTAAAGAATTAAGTGTTCCAGGAGGTTCATTGTATGGAGTTCAGTACACAAACCAGGGAAAGATAGTTATATTTGGTGGCGGGGTGCCACTTGTATATAAAGACAGGGTGATTGGTGGACTTGGCGTTAGTGGGGGTTCTGAAGAACAAGACACATACCTTGCAGACTATGGAATAAGATGTCTTAAGGAGGTTTTAAATTGTCATTAAACGAAATAGATATTAAGTCAATTGTTGAGCAGGTTATAGCAAGTATGGATTCACCTGCTTTGTCACATAAAGATAATGGTTGTATGGGTATTTTTGATGATATGAATGATGCAATCGCAGCAGCTAAGCAAGCTCAAAAAATAGTTCACACAATGCCGATGGATATGAGAGAAAAAATAATAAGCAAGATAAGAGAACTTACCATTGAACATGCTGATAAAATGGCTGAAATGGGAGTTTGTGAAACTGGAATGGGAAATAAAGGCGATAAGATTCTAAAACATAGACTTTTAGCAGAAAAAACTCCTGGGACAGAAGATATAGCGACTCATGCATGGTCTGGAGATAGAGGGCTTACACTTGTAGAAATGGGACCGTTTGGGGTAATTGGAGCGATAACTCCAAGTACAAACCCAAGTGAAACTGTACTGTGCAACAGCATGGGAATGATTGCAGGTGGAAATACGGTGGTATTTTGTCCTCATCCTTCTGCAAAAAATATATCTAACTATGCAGTTAAACTAGTTAATCAAGCTTCTGTTGCGCTTGGAGGCCCTGAAAATATAGTGGTTTCTCTTAACAATCCTACTATAGAAACAAGTAATATAATGATGACTCATCCTGATATACATTTAATCGCAGCTACGGGAGGCCCTGGAGTTGTAACGTCCGTACTTCAATCTGGGAAAAGAGGTATTGGCGCTGGAGCCGGAAATCCGCCTGTTCTTGTTGATGAAACTGCAGATATTGCAAAAGCTGCAAGAGATATAATAAATGGATGTACCTTTGACAACAACTTGCCATGTATAGCAGAAAAAGAAGTGGTAGCTGTAGAACAAATTGTAGACGAACTCATATATTACATGAGAGAAAATGGAGCATATCTTGCTGATTTTGATGAAGTAAAAGCGCTACAATCAGTTGTTATTACAGAAAAAGGACTTAATAGAAGCTGTGTTGGAAAAGATGCAGAGACCCTTCTTTCTATGATTGGAGTTTCAGCTCCAAGTGGCACAAGATGCATAATATTTAAAGGTGATATGGAGCATCCTCTTATAAAAGAAGAACTTATGATGCCAATCCTGGGAATAGTAAGTGCTAAAGATATTGATGAGGCAATAGAAAAAGCGGTATGGCTTGAACAGGGAAATAGACACTCTGCGCATATGCATTCTAGAAATGTTGAAAATCTTACAAAATTTGGAAAGGCAATTGACACTGCGATATTTGTAAAAAATGCACCATCATATGCAGCCCTTGGTTTTGGTGGTGAAGGCTACTGTACTTTTACAATTGCCAGCAGAACAGGAGAAGGACTGACCTCGGCTAATACATTTACTAAACGACGCAGATGTGTAATTTCAGATAGCCTTTGTGTCAGATAAGGAGACGAATATGAACTATAATTCAATAGATATAGAATCAATTGTAAAACAGGTACTTGAAGGAATGTCAGGAGACATTTCGGTTTCAAATAAAAGTACTTCTTCGTTTGATATCCCTCAAAAATCAAGAGTGGCTATGCTTACCAAACTTGAAAATTTCGAAATAAAGGAATTTCCAATCCCAGAACTAGGCGATGAAGATATTTTAGTAAAGGTAGAAGGGTGTGGAGTTTGTGGAACTGATGCCCACGAATTTAAAAATGACCCATTTTCATTAATTCCAGTGGTGCTTGGACATGAGGGAACAGGTGAGATTGTTAAACTGGGAAAAAATGTAACGAAAGATAGCGCTGGAAAAAAACTTTCTATTGGCGATAAAGTAGTAACGTCTATGATATTTAAAGATAATCCAGATATAACAATGTTTGATCTCAACAAGCAAAATGTAGGCGGTGCAGATGTATATGGCCTTCTTCCAGATGATGATATTCATCTTAATGGATGGTTTGCAGATTACATTGTTATAAGAAAAGGCTCTACAGTTTTTAATGTAAGTGATCTTGATCTGTATTCGAGAATTTTAATAGAGCCTTGTGCAGTACTTATCCATGCCGTGGAAAGAGCTAAAACTACTGGAATTTTAAGATTTAATAGCAATGTTTTAGTCCAAGGCTGTGGCCCAATCGGGCTTATCTGTATCGCTATATTAAGAACGATGGGAATAGAAAATATAGTAGCGGTTGACGGAGAAGAAAAACGTTTAGAGTTTGCAAAAGAAATGGGTGCTAATAAAACCGTTAATTTTAAAGACTTCAAAGGAATAGAGAATTTAACAGAAGGAGTTAAATCTGCTTTTGGAGGATATTTTGCTGACTTTGCCTTCCAATGTACAGGTTCACCTCTAGCCCATTCAAACATCTATAAGTTTATTAGAAATGGTGGCGGACTTTGTGAACTAGGCTTCTTTATAAATGGAGGCGATGCTGTAATAAATCCTCACTTTGATCTTTGTTCAAAAGAGATAACTTTAGTAGGGTCTTGGGTTTATACATTGAGAGATTATGCGACTACATTTGACTTCCTAAAAAGAGCAAAAGGTATAGGTCTTCCACTTGAAAAGCTTATAACACATACATTTCCACTAGAGCAGATAAACGAGGCCCATATAACAAACCTTAAAATGGAAGGACTTAAAATAGCAGTTATAAATAAGTAAACTTAAGTTATTGAAACTTTAGAGTAGTTGTAGGAGTTTATTATGGCAGAAGCAGTAGGAATGATTGAAGTTTATGGTCTTACAGCCGCTTTTGTAGCCGCTGATGCAGGATGCAAAGCCGCAAATGTAAGACTTGAGAAATTTGATAAGAATAAGCCCGCAAATTCAGAGTCCCTTCCAGTTCCCCTAATAGTAATGGTTAAGTTTAGAGGAAGTGTAGAGGATGTAAAAGCCGCAGTAGAATCTGCTGAAATATCAGCAAATACTATAACTGGTGTAATTTCAAAGCATATTATATCAAGGCCAGATTATGAAATAGAGAAAATGTTAAAGATAACCGGATTAGATAAAAATTAATTTATTTGGAGGATACTAAAATGGCACAAGAAGCATTAGGAATGATAGAAACAAGAGGATTGACTGCAGCAATAGAAGCAGCAGATGCGATGATTAAAGCCGCAGATGTAGTACTTATAGGAACTGAAAAAATAGGCTCAGGACTTGTATCAGTAATGGTAAGAGGTGATGTAGGAGCAGTTAAAGCCGCTACTGAGGTTGGAGCACAAGCAGCAGAAAGATTAGGGGAGCTTGTAGCTGTACATGTAATCCCAAGACCTCATGCAGATGTTGAAAAAATTCTTCCTGTACTTAAATAACTAACATATTTGTATAAAATTTTGAAGGAGATGTGAAAATTTGAAATCTCTAGGTTTTTTGGAAGTTCAGAGTGTTACAGCAGCAATAAATGCTATTGATATAATGTGTAAAACAGCAGATGTAGAATTTTTGACCTGGGAAAGAAAGCTTGGGGGAAGACTTGTAACTGTTATAATACAAGGCAGTGTGTCTTCTGTTACACAAGCTATTGACTCAGCTGTTCAAGGCTCGTTGAAGCCATGCGTGCATGCAGTTATAGCAAATCCACATCAGGAAATATTGAATATGATTTTAGAAAGTGCACAAAAATTTAAATAGGTGGTGCAAAATGGAACAAACAAAGGAAATTATAGCCATAGAAAAATCAGAAACAGATAAACCTGTATCAAAATCGGCTGGTATTAAATCAAAATCAAAAACAGAAATTAAGGAGGAAAAAAAGATGACACAACAAGCATTAGGAATGGTGGAAACAAGAGGATTAGTAGCTGCAATAGAGGCTGCAGATGCAATGCTTAAAGCTGCAAATGTAGAAATGGTAGGAACTGAAAAAATAGGCTCAGGGCTTGTATCAGTAATGGTAAGAGGAGACGTTGGTGCCGTTAAAGCTGCTGTGGAAGCAGGTTCAAGTTCAGCTTCAAGACTTGGAGAACTTGTAGCTACTCATGTTATCCCAAGACCTCATACAGATGTTGAAAAAATTCTTCCATCTATGAAGTAACCCTCATTAACATTCTGAGACTGTCTATCATGGGCAGTCTCAATTTAAATTAAGCGAAAGGAGAATTTCATGCAGGAGAAAACTTTAGTTACAAATAATAATGATTTTTTAGTTCCAATAGGAGTGTCAGCTAGACATGTTCATCTTACTCAAGAGCACGTTGAGCAACTTTTTGGCAAAGCTTATCAGCTTACATTTAAAGCTGAACTTATGGGTGGTCAGTTTGCAGCTCAAGAGCAAGTTACTATTGTAGGAACAAAGCTTAGAGCGATTGAGAATGTAAGAGTCCTTGGACCTGTACGTCCATTCTCACAAGTAGAAATTTCTCAAACTGATAGTTTTAAATTAGGAATAAATGCTCCCCTTAGAGAATCGGGAGATATAAAAGGTTCCGCGTCGATTGCGCTTGTAGGTCCCAAAGGATGTGTATATCTTGATTATGGATGTATTGTTGCAAAAAGACATATTCATATGTCTCCAGATGAAGCTAGACTGGCTAGAGTAAAAGATGGTGATTTTGTTTCTGTACAAGTTCAAAATGAAAGAGATGTTGAGTTTAAAGCTGTAAAAATACGAGTAGATAAATCTTTTACACTTGAAATGCATATTGATGTAGATGAAGCTAATGGTGCGGGAATAAAAACTGGAGACTGTGGAAGAATAAAGAATAATTATTAGAGATAAGCAGGTGAAACTATGATAATAGGGAAAGTGATCGGAAGTGTTGTATCAACAAGAAAACATGATAAACTAATAGGTTCAAAATTTATGATTGTAGAGCCTCTTGATGGATTTAAAGATATTAAAGGAAAATTAGTTGCTATAGATAATGTCGGGGCAGGATTTGGTGAAATTGTACTTGTTGCACTAGGAAGCAGTGCAAGAATAGGATGCGGAATAGATACTGCACCTATAGATGCAGCGATTGTAGGAATTGTAGATGATGGATCAGGAATGGAGTAGTTATGGAAATAACTGAACTTAAAAAAATAATTCAAGATGCAGGAATAGCAGGTGCAGGCGGAGCTGGATTTCCAACTTATATGAAGCTTGACAAAAAAGTAAATACCATAATCCTTAACTGTGCGGAATGCGAACCTCTTTTAAAAGTACATAGACAGCTTCTTGAGAAAAAAACATTTGAAATATTAAAGGCAATGGAACTTGTAGCTATCACTCTAGAAGCTACAGAAATTATAATAGCGATAAAAAACTCATATCAAAATGCAATTAAATCCCTCAAAGCTTCATTTGAAGAACTTAATATAACTAAGATAAAAATTGGACTTCTTCCAGAGATATATCCTGCAGGAAATGAAGTCGTTACAATATATGAAACCACAGGTAAAGTGGTTTCTCCGGGGAATATTCCACTTGAAATAGGGGTAGCTGTATTTAATGTTGAAACCATGTACAATATATACATGGCTGCCTTTGAATCTAAGCCTGTTACCATGAAATATCTTACAGTATCAGGTGAAGTTAAAAATCCAGTTACAATATGTATGCCAATAGGCTCTACCGTGATGGAGGCTTTAAAGCTTGCTGGAGGAGTATCAATTAACAATCCATGCTATATAAGTGGCGGGCCCATGACTGGGAAAATAGTATCAGAAAATGATAGAATTACTAAAACTACAAATGCAATTTTAGTATTTTCAAAAACACACTCTCTTATAATGAAAAAAACTCGAAATACATCTATTGATATGAAAAGAGCCATGGCGGCATGCTGTCAATGTCGTATGTGTACTGATATGTGCCCTAGAAATCTTTTAGGCCATCCGATTGAACCACACAGTTTCATGAGAGCGGCTACTACAGGAACGGTGCAGGATATTTCGCCATTTTTGAATACTTTTTTTTGTTCTCAGTGTGGAATATGCGAAATGTACGCTTGCGACCAAAACCTAGCTCCAAAAAGTCTCATTGATATCTATAGAGCAGGTCTTAGGGCAAAAGGCGTTACTCCGCCTAAGAATATAGAAAAAGAGTCAATCAATGATATGAGAGAATATAGAGCAGTTCCTATGAAAAGACTTATATCAAGGCTTGGAATTGATAAATATAATGTAGCAGCCCCTATGAGTGAGTCGTCAATTTCTCCAGATAAAGTTTTTATATCTCTAAATCAGCATATAGGGGCACCTGCTGTTCCTATTGTAAAAATAGGACAACATGTATACAAAGGTGAGATTATAGCTAAAGCAAGTGAAGGAAACCTCAGTATCCCATATCATTCATCAATTGATGGAATTATTATTGAATTTAATGATAAATTTGTTATAATTAAAAGCATATAAAACTGTATATGAAAGGATGATTAAAAATGGCAAAAGCAATTGGTATGCTTGAATATCAAACGGTATCTACAGGAGTTCAGGCTACTGACCTTATTGTAAAAACCGCAGAAGTAGAAATAATTGAAGCACAAACAGTTTGTCCTGGAAAATATATAGTTTTATTTACTGGAAATCTGAGTGCTGTAAAAGCAGCTTCAGAAGCTTCAAAAATAAAGTTTGGACAAAAGCTAATCGATAGCTTTATATTAGGAAATCCACATGAATCTATTTTTCCCGCAATTTATGGAGCTGTACAGATTGAAAATCCTAAAGCTCTAGGCGTTTTGGAGACATTTTCAGCCGCTTCAATTATTGTTGCTGCAGATGAAGCCGCAAAGACTTCAATTGTAGAGCTTATAGATTTAAGGATAGCTAGAGGCATGTGCGGAAAATCTTATATGATGATTACAGGGGAGATAGCTGCCGTAGAAGCGGCAATTGAAAAAGCAAAGCTCGTATCAGGAGAAAGTGGAATGCTCCTTGATTCATCAGTTATAGCAAATCCAGACAAAAAACTTTGGAGCAGTATAATTTAAATTAAACAAGAAAAAGGTGGATGTTATGCTGGCAATTGAAAGAAGAAATCAAATATTATCAAAGCTACAAGCTGAAAGTAAGGTTTTAGTAAGTGACCTTAGCCAGCAGTATGGGGTTACAGAAGAAACTATAAGACGAGATTTAGACAAGCTAGAAAAACAAGGCTTTGCAAAAAAAACTTATGGGGGAGCAGTTGTTTCAGATGGAATTTATACAGACCTTCCCTATAATATTAGAAAAGAAACTAATGTGACCTCTAAAAAAAGAATTGCAGGTCTTATTAGTGACCTAATAAATGATGGTGATTGCATTGCTATAGATGCAAGCTCCACAGCGCTTTATATAATTAAAGAACTTAAGCATAAAAATAATATAACGCTAATAACAAACTCTATAGAGATTTTACTCGAACTTGCTGATAAAAAAGATTGGAAGGTTTTTTCAACAGGAGGGGTTATCAGAGAAGGAGCTCTTTCACTAGTGGGATATCAGGCTGAACGTATGATAGATAATTTTCACGTAGACAAATCAATTATATCCTGTAAGGGAGTAAGCGAGGGAAGTGGACTTACAGATTCAATTGAAGCTGAAGCTGAAATAAAAAAACATATATTAAATGCTGCGGATACAAAAATTCTTGCAGTTGATACAAGTAAATTCGATAAGACTGCATTTGCCAAAATAGGGGGACTTTCAGAAGTTGATATGATTGTTACAGATGGAAAACCGGATGAAAACTGGCTGGAAGTATTTGAAAAAAATCAGATTGATATCATATTCTAGAAATTTATAAGATAATCATCTGCCATAATTAATTCATTATTTTACTAAACATAGGAATATTTTAAACAAAAATAGTAATATATTGAATAGAAAAGAGTCTCTTTATTCTATAAAATAAACTTATAGAAATGAAGAGACTTTTTTACAGGCAGGTGAAAAAATGAGTAAAAGAAAAGTACTGGCATTTGACTTTGGAGGATCAAGTGGAAGAGCTGTTATTGGAACATATGACGGTTTTTCAATAGAACTTGAAGAAATTCACCGATTTTCAAATGACCCCGTAATTGTAAATGGAGTTATGTATTGGGATATACTGAGGTTATTTCATGAAATTAAACAAGGCATAATTAAAGCAAAGCATTTAGGCGGATTTGAAAGCATAGGAATAGATACATGGGGTGTAGATTTTGGACTTTTAGATAAAAATGGGAATTTGCTTGAAAATCCAATACACTACAGAGATAAACGTACTGTTGGTATGATTGAAAAAAGTTTTGAATCTATATCAAAGGAAGAGTTTTACAACATAACCGGAAATCAGTTTTTGGAAATAAATACTGCATTTCAGTTGCTCTCGTTGGTACAAGAAAGACCAGAGCTTATTGAGAGAGCTGAAACCATGCTTCTTACTCCAGATCTTTTTACATATATGCTTACTGGAGTTAAAAAAAGTGAATATTCTATTGCGTCTACCACTCAGCTCATGGATGCGCAAAAAGGAGTGTGGTCTGAAAGCGTGATAGAAGCGCTTGGAATTCCAAAGAAGATATTTACTGAAATAATCCCCTGTGGAAGCACGGTAGGACATGTTCACCAAAATATATGTGAGGAATTAGGAATACCCCCAGTACCAGTTATTGCCGTAGCATCACATGATACACAAAGTGCAATGCTAGCTGTACCTACTCAGGAGAAAAATTTTGCATTTTTAAGCTGTGGAACCTGGTCACTCCTAGGCACAGAGCTTGATAAACCTATAATAAATGAACTATCTCAAAAATATAATATCACTAATGAGGGCGGATATGACAATAAGGCATCCTTCCTAAAAAATATAATAGGATTATGGCTTATTCAGGAAAGTCGCAGACAATGGATAAGAGAAGGCAATGAATATAGTTTTGAAGAACTTGAAAAAATGGCAGCAAATACTAATTCTAAAAAATGTTATATAGATCCCGATGATCCTTTATTTGCACATCAGGGTAATATACCAGAAAGAATTAGACAATACTGCAAAAATACTAATCAAAATATACCAGAAACTGTAGGTGAAATAGTATGCTGTATAAATGAAAGTCTTGCACTTAAATACAGACAAGCCATTGAGGAAATAGAACATTGTACAGGAAATATCTATGATACGATTCATATAATAGGTGGGGGAACACAAAGTAAACTGCTGTGCCAGCTTGCGGCGGACTGTTGCGGCAAAAGAGCGATAGCTGGCCCTATAGAAGCCACTGTACTTGGAAATATTGCACTTCAATTTATGGCGTCTGGTCATATAAAAGATTTAGCACATGCAAGATCGCTTATTTCAAAATCAAAAGACATATTAACATATGAACCTAATAATATAGAGTACTGGAATAAAGAATATGAAAAATTTATGGAGGTAATGAAATGATATATCCGAAAATAGGAATAAGACCTACAATAGATGGACGCTGGGGCGGCGTAAGAGAAAATCTTGAACTTCAAACAATGAAAATGGCTGAAGCTGCCGCAACACTTATAAGCAGTAATTTAAGATATCCAGATGGAACAGCAGTGCAATGTGTAATATCAGATACTACAATAGGTGGGGGCGCAGAAGCCGCTCAATGCGCAGAAAAGTTTACATCAGAAAATGTATGCGCAACACTTACGGTTACTCCATGCTGGTGTTATGGCTCAGAAACTTTTGATATGGATCCTAAAACTATAAAAGCGGTATGGGGCTTCAATGGAACAGAACGACCTGGTGCTGTATATCTTGCAGCTGTACTTGCAGCTCATGCGCAAAGAGGACTTCCTGCATTTTCAATATATGGCCATGATGTGCAAGATGCTGGGGATAGTAATGTTCCAGATGATGTTAAAGAAAAAATACTTAAGTTTGCAAAATGTGCAATAGCTGTAGGTTCGATGAAAAATAAATCATATGTTAACTTTGGCAGTGTTTCAATGGGTATCGCAGGCTCATTCTGTGATCCAGAGCTATTCCATAAATATCTTGGAATGAGACCTGAGTGGGTTGATATGACTGAAATACTTAGAAGAATAACTCTTAATATATATGATCCAAAAGAATATGAAGTAGCTTTAGCTTGGGTTAAAGAAAACTGCAAAGAAGGATTTGATGTAAATGCAGGAAAAACTCTTCCTGAAATAATTACAAAATCCAAAGTAGTTCCTGCTGAAGAAGATTGGGAATTTGTAGTTAAAATGACCTTGGTTGCTCAAGATATCATGTTTGGCAATGATAAACTTAAGGCGCTTGGCTGGTATGAGGAATCACTTGGAAGAAATGCAATTGCAGGTGGATTCCAAGGACAAAGAATGTGGACGGACTGGCTTCCAAATGGAGATTTCATGGAGGCAATTATGGCATCTACCTTTAACTGGAACGGTAAAAAACAGCCTGTAGCCTTTGCAACTGAAAATGACACGCTTAATGGAGTAGCTATGCTTTTGGGAACTTTAATAACGAATTCTGCACCTTGTTTCCATGATGTAAGAACTTACTGGAGTCCTGAAGCTTGTGAAAGAGTTACAGGGAAAAAACCTTCAGGTCTTGCCGCAAATGGATTCATCCATCTTATAAATTCAGGTGCTACAGCACTAGACTGTTCTGGAGCTTCAAAGGATCAAAATGGCAATGGCGTAATGAAACCATTTTGGGAAATGACAGCAGATGACATAAAATCATGTACTGAAGCTACTGATTGGTGCAGAGCAAACTATGAATATTTCAGAGGCGGCGGATTCTCATCACATTTTAAAACAAATGCTGAAATGCAAGTTACCTTAATAAGAGTAAATATTATTGATGGAATAGGGCCTGTAATTCAGATTGCAGAAGGAAACACAGTTGTGCTCGAAGATGAAATGCACAATGCTATAGATGTAAGAACCGATCGTACTTGGCCTACAACTTGGTTTGCGCCAATACTAACAGGCGAAGGTGCATTTAAAGATGTTTATAGCGTTATGGCTAATTGGGGAGCAAATCATGGGGTTACAGTATATGGACATGTAGGCGCAGAACTTATAACGCTTGCATCAATGCTTAGAATACCTGTTTCTATGCATAATGTTTCTGATGAAAAAATATTTAGACCTCATAGCTGGGCAGCATTTGGAACAGATAATTTAGAAGCAGCAGATTACAAAGCATGTGCTACTTATGGACCGTTATACAAATAATAGCTTAAAACTATGTATTTTTAAACCGCTTAATATCCCTCTAGTTTAGTTTGATATATAGAAAAATCAAGATTGTATTTAGCGCAATCTTGATTTTTTATTTCATTATTTTTGTTGTATAGTTTGATTAACTTTAAGTTTTTCGTTTTCAAGCCTTAATTCTAGAATTTGTTGCTGAAGATTTTGGTTTTCAAGCTTTATTTTATTCATTTCTTCATTGTGATTTTGATTTGAAGCTTCAATCTTAGAAATATATTCATTTGCTAGTGTGTTTTTTCCTTCTAATAGTTTTGATATTTCAAGCTGTTTTTCTCTCTCAAATGACAGCAGGGCTTTTTCTTTTTCAAAATCAAGCTGCTCCCTCTGTTTTTTTAATTCATCTTCTTTTAATTTTAAGGCTATATCCTTGTCTGATATAAGAAGTTTTAATTTATCAACTTCCGATTTTATAGAATCTAGAGAATATAGCTCATCCCTCAATAAATCTATTTCTTTTTTGAGTTCCTTAACTTCATTATTTAAGGTAGTTATTCTTTCATTTTTTTCAATGCAACTTTGTTCTAGGTTTTTATTCAAAAGCGTTTTGTCTTCGAGTGAAGCTGTATATTCCTTTGTTTTTTCATCTAAACTTTTTTGTAGCTCTATTATTAGAGCCTCTTTTTTTTCAAATTCTAATTTTGATTCCTTAGAGGTTTTCTTAAGCTCAGAATATTCTTTTTCTGCTAATTCAAATTTTTCTTGTAGATTTTGAATTATTTTATCTTTGGAGTCAAGCAGTTTATCATAGCTTGATTTTATTCTTTCTTCTGTATCTTCATTTAGCGATAGGGAAGTAAGGTACAGTTCCTGAAGTTTATTTATATACAGCTGAAAACTCTCTATTTCAAGCTTTCTATCTACTATTACATGTTTGCTCTTTTCAGTTTCATAAAGATTTATCAGCGCTGATAGACACTGTCCCTGATTTCCAAACTCTTCAGTTGCAATACTTTTAAATTTATCAAAGGTGGTTTCATCTATTCTTAAACTTCTTACTTTTAGTTCTTTTTGATCATTTTCCATAAAAATCTCCTTTTTAATGAATCTTAATTATAATACGTATTTATTACAAGCAAATTACTATGTAATTATTACGTAATACAATTATAATATACATCGCAAAAAATAGCAATATGCTTCAAATTTAATAAAAAATAGCGATTTTTCTTCTATTTTTCATCAACTATTCGCAAAATGTGTCTTTAGCGAACAGTTGAACCTTGAACAAGAAATGGCCAAAAGTATTGAAATACAAGCGTTGTAGCTGTTTTTGCTATAACTGTAATATATATTTATAAATAAAATTAGCGAAGAATTATTAAATGGAAAGTTTGAAGAATCAGAAGAGCTTATGTTGAAAAATAAATTTAAAATACATGTTTTCGGATTATTTTACCGAAAAAAAGAGGGAGGATTGAAAGACAGTAGTAATAAATAGAAATAAAAAATGCAAAAGACACTCAGGGTTACTTAACTTAGGGATTAGTAACGCGAGTGCCTTTTGCAAATGAAAGTATATGGACATCAATAAAAAAGGGTGATTGCAAAATTAGATTATTCTTCTTTATCTTTTATTTTCTTAGGACTGCATAACATATCCTCTTTTTTAGCAGCTCTTCCGCATTTTTTGCAGACAAATTTAGGATCTTTAACTAATTTAATATAATCCTTTATATTATCATCTAGATAATCATCTTTAACTAGTTTACAAAGTTTCTTTCCCATAACGTTCTCCTTCTGTAATGTCAAAAGTTTCCTAGAACTTTATATACCCAGGTTAGTATAAAATATTCATATATCTGTAAAAAAGTATATTTTATAGATAGTTTATAAAGTTTACATAAAGTATATTTATATAAAAATAGGTATATCTAAATAATTATAATTTCAAAAATTTATTTAAAATAAATTACACTTTGTGTATAATGAAATAGAGTTATTATTTGAATTTCAAAAAGGGATTACGAAAGGGGAAATATGAAAAAAATACTACTTATCGTATTTATACTTATTGTAGCTATTGCTGGGGGAATAACTGTTAATAGCACTTTAAATACAAAAACTAAACTGATATATGAGCCCTTATCAGAAAAAGAAAGAATGCTCATGGAGATTACTGGAAATAATGTGATTATGTATAATTTGAAAAATATTCCAAAAGGAAAGCAATACGAAATCACTATGAATTACGAAGTATATGAAAATGATAAGAAAATAAAAGATGATATGATTTTTAGTTTAAATAGCGGACAAATTACTACTAAAAAAGAAAATGAAAATATAGGCATCGGTTTTGAAGATAAAAAAATCAGAGTAGGTGCATACTCAGATGGATGTTACGCCACTTCAACTTATAACAGGGAAGAGTACTTGAATTATAATAGCACTCATTTTCTTAAAAGTGTTCCCTTAGAACCAGGTGATGAGATATATTTATATTATGCTACGACAAATGATAGCATAAGAAGCGATATGCCTTTAGGTGTTCCAATTGATTCAAAAACGATAGATAAATTTTTAGAAGGTGGCAAATCCACTATCCTTATAAAATTATCCTATAAAGAAGTATAATTAGTGGATATACTTTTACCACAATTTCAAAATATTCTTTAATTATAGAACTTAAAAAAGAGATATTCTCCTAATAGAAATTAAGAGATATCTCTTTTTATTATATATTTATTTCACTACGATGTTAAAGATTTTTCCGTTTACGAATATCTCTTTAACTACAGTTTTCCCATCCATGAAAGCCATTAGCTTTTCATCTTTTGCAAGCACTTCTTTTGCGAAGTTAATATCTGCATCTCTAGGAATAGTGATAGTTCCTCTAACTTTACCGTTGAACTGAACTGGCATTTCGATTTCGCTATCTACTGTAAGATCTTCATTCCATACTGGCCATGAAGTTTGGTTAAGCATTCCGCCGAAACCTTGTGCTTCCCAAATTTCTTCTGTGATATGAGGAGCAATAGGGTAAAGGATTGCTACGAAATCTTTAAGCTCATCTTTTGTAACGAATCCTGTATCATAGAATTCATTTATAGCAGTCATCATAGCTGCTATAGCTGTGTTGTATTTCATGTTCTCTATATCTTGAGAAACTTTCTTTATAGTCTTATGCATAAGTGATGTATGCTCTTTAGAATATCCAGCTTGGTCCTTAGTTATTTCTTGAAGCTTCCAAACTCTATCTAAGAAACGCTTACATCCCTTAACACTTGAATCTGACCATATTGCAGGTTTTTCATACTCTCCTATAAACATAACATATGTTCTAAGTGTATCTGCACCATATGCATCTATTATATCATTAGGGTTTATAACATTTCCTCTTGATTTTGACATTTTTTCGCCGTCGCTACCAAGTACAAGTCCCTGTGCCGTTCTCTTAGCATAAGGCTCTTTGTAAGGAACAGCTCCAATGTCATAAAGGAATCTATGCCAGAATCTAGAGTAGATAAGGTGACGAGTAACGTGCTCCATACCACCATTGTACCAATCTACTGGTCCCCAATAGTTTAATTTTTCTTGAGAAGCTAGTGCATCTGAGTTTGTTGGGTCAATATATCTTAAGAAGTACCATGATGAACCTGCCCATTGAGGCATTGTATCAGTTTCTCTTTTTGCATCGCCACCACAGCAAGGACATTTTACATTTACCCATTCTTCAATATTTGCAAGTGGAGATTCTCCTGTATCTGTAGGCTGGAAGTTATCAACTACAGGAAGCTTTAATGGAAGCTCACTTTCAGAAACTGGAACCATTCCGCATTTATCGCAGTGGATTATTGGAATTGGCTCTCCCCAATATCTTTGTCTATTAAATGCCCAATCCTTCATTTTGTAATTTACTTTTCTAGCGCCTATACCGTTTTCAGACATATGCTCAATTATTTTCTCTATAGCTTCTTTTACAGAAAGTCCGTTTATAATAGGTGAGTTTACAAGGATGCCATTAGCGATATCTGTGAATGCTTCTTCTTGTACATTTCCACCACTTATTACTTCTATTATAGGAATATTAAACTTTTTAGCAAACTCCCAGTCTCTTGTATCATGAGCAGGAACCGCCATTATAGCACCTGTTCCGTATCCCATCATTACATAGTCAGAAATCCAAACTGGAATTTCTTCTCCAGAAAGAGGGTTTATAGCTTTTATACCTTTAAGCTCAACACCTGTTTTATCTTTAGCAAGCTGAACTCTTTCAAATTCAGTCTTTTTCTTAGCTTCAACTTTATAGGCTTCAATTTCATCCATATTAGTTATTTCAGCTGAAAGTGTATCTATAAGTGGATGCTCTGGTGCGATAACCATAAAAGTAGCTCCATATATAGTATCTGCTCTAGTAGTAAATACTTCTAGGTTAAGATCGTCATGATTTTTTAATTTAAATTGGATTTCAGCTCCATAAGATCTTCCAATCCAGTTTTCTTGCTCAAGTTTAATTCTTGGAAGGAAATCAAGATTTTTAAGCTCATCTAACAGCTTGTCTGCATATTCTCTTATTCTTAGGAACCAAACGTCTTTTTCCATCTGAACAACTTCGCTTCCACATCTGTCACATACGCCATCTTGAGACTCTTCGTTTGCAAGTACAACTTTACAGCTGTTACAGAAGTTTACAAAAGTCTTATCTTTAAAAGCTAAATTGTGTTTGAATAATTGTAAGAATATCCACTGAGTCCACTTGTAGTAGCTTTCATCTGTAGTATCTACAGTTCTGCTCCAGTCAAAAGAATATCCTGCAGCCTTAAGTTGGTTTGTGAATACCTTTATATTTTCATCAGTAACCACTCTTGGGTGTTTTCCTGTTTGAATTGCATAATTTTCTGTAGGAAGACCAAATGCATCCCAACCGATAGGGAATAGTACATTGTATCCTTCAAGTCTTCTTTTTCTTGAAACCACTTCTAGTGAAGTATACGCTCTTATATGTCCAACATGAAGTCCTGCTCCTGATGGATAAGGAAACTCTACTAGATTATAATACTTTGGCTTGCTTGTATCATCAGATGCCTTAAAAGTTTCATTTTTTTCCCAAATCTCTTGCCATTTTTTTTCAACCATACTTGGATTATATTCCATAAATAAACAACTCCCTTTTAATGTTTTTTGTAATAAAAAAATCTTCATCTCAACAATAGAGACGAAGATATCGCGGTACCACTCTAATTGATAGCACAAAAGCGCTATCCACTTAAAAGCCTCTAACGGGACAAACCGATAAATATTACTTTTCCAAAATATAAGCTTAATTCATACAACATATAAATTTGGTTTCACATCTATAACTCCCAGGCGAGTTCAGAATAAATCTTTGTTACTTTTCCACCATACAGTAACTCTCTAGAAAAGACTGAATTTCCTACTACTCCTGTTCAAAGTTTTTGTTTTTAAGATAATATCATGATATGAAATAAAAATCAACACAAATTTCATAACTTAGCTAGAAAAAAATCTAAAAACAATATATAATCAATAGATGACAAGCTTGAAAAGAGGTGATTTTTATAAAAACATCGTATATTGAAGAACAACTTAAAAATCTTCCGGAAAAACCCGGAGTTTATATAATGAAAGATGAACAGGAAAGCATAATATATGTCGGAAAAGCGATATCTTTAAAAAATAGAGTAAGACAGTACTTTAGAGACAGTAACAGCGATCCGAAAGTAGTCGCTATGGTCAAAAAAATTGCAGATTTTGAATATATTGTTACCGATAATGAATTAGAGGCTCTAGTACTTGAAAATCAGCTTATAAAGAAACATAAGCCCCACTATAATATACTTCTAAAAGACGATAAAACCTATCCATATATAAAAATTACTAATGAGGACTATCCTAAAATTCTAAAAGTTAGGAAAATCCTAAAAGATGGAGCGCTTTACTTCGGTCCATATACCAACGTATTTGCGCTTAATGACTATCTTGAAGCTGTGAATGATATTTTTAAGCTTAGAAATTGTAATCGTAATATAGAAAAATCACAGAAAACCAACGAAAGACCTTGTCTCAATTATTATATAAAAAAATGCTCTGCTCCTTGTAATTCTAAGATAACAAAACAAGATTATCAAGCGGATGTAAATGATGCTATAGAAATACTTAAGGGAAATACAGAGAGAGTTAAAGAATATCTCAGTGAAAAAATGT
>JBOFWC010000048.1:0-1477 GCA_051653405.1 Proteocatella sp.
GAGGAAGGGAAATGCTCTTTGGAACGCTTCTTATGACAATGGCACTTCCCGCATATAGCGTAATGTTACCGCTTTATAAGATAATGATTGCGTTAAATCTTATGGATACGATTACAGGGGTAGTACTTATATATGTATCCGCATTTATGCCCCTTGCAATTTGGATAATGAGGAGCTTTTTTTTAACCATACCGTTAGAAATAGAAGAGGCTGCACTTATAGACGGCGCGTCATACTTAGGGGCACTAAGACAAGTTATTCCACTTGTTATGCCAGGAATAATTTCAGCAGCAATAATAAGTTTTCTAAGCACGTGGAGTCAGTACACAATACCACTTGTATTTTCAGCATCAAAGACAAAACCCATAACGGTATTTTTAACTACACTTATTGGAAAAACTAGTATAAACTATGGACTTTTGGCAGCCGGAGGAATAATTTCGATAATACCTCCTATGATTATCGTTGTTTGTTTAAATAAATTTTTGATACAAGGCCTTACAAAAGGGGCAGTAAAATAAAAATAACAATAAAAATAACAATAAAAATAACAATAACAAGGCATATTAGCTTAGAATGGTAAAAAGAAAGGTCAAGAAAATGGCAGATATAAAGCTTAAGAACATATCTAAAAAATATAAAAATAGTGACAAAATGGTACTAGAAAATATAAATATACAGTCTCAAAATGAAGAGTTCTTAGTACTTGTAGGGCCATCAGGATGTGGGAAAAGCACTATACTTAGAATGATTGCGGGGCTTACGGAAATAACTGACGGCGAAATATTCATAGATGATGTTTTGGTCAATAATCTAGAACCCAAAGATAGAGATATTGCTATGGTATTTCAAAATTATGCCCTTTATCCCCATCTTACAGTATTTCAAAATATAGCATATCCATTGAAGCAGAGAAAAATATCAAAAGAACAGCAAAAAAAGCAGGTTGAAGAAACTGCCGCTATGCTTAATCTAACCCATCTTTTAGATAGAAAACCAAAGCATCTTTCTGGAGGAGAGCGCCAAAGAACCGCTTTAGCTAGAGCTATGGTAAGAAGTCCAAAATTATTTTTGATGGACGAACCTCTTTCAAATCTCGATGCACAGCTTAGAACTCAGACGAGAGGCGAGATATTAAGGCTTCACAAGTCGCTTAAAACCACATTTATATATGTAACACATGATCAGACAGAAGCTATGACTATGGGGGATAGAATAGCCGTTATGAATAACGGTGAAATTCAGCAGATAGCATCGCCCTATGATATATATAATAACCCAGCTAATTTGTTTGTGGCTAAATTTATAGGGAGTCCAGCTATAAATTTAATATCAGGGAGAATTGAATTTAATAAAGGTAGCGGGAGTATTCTTGTTAAATTTGAAAATAATGAATATTGCTTTAAGCTTTCAGATGAAAAAGTAGAAGCTTTAAAAAATGAAGGCGTTTCAAATAATAAGAAAGTGATTGTGGGAA
>JBOFWC010000049.1:0-1798 GCA_051653405.1 Proteocatella sp.
ATGTATAGTTTTAAAAATGATTATAGTGAAGGTGCTCATCCTCAAATCTTAGATTCATTAATAAAATCAAATATGAATATTGAAGAAGGCTACGGAAATGACACTCACACATTAAATGCTGTAAGTAAAATAAAAGAACTAATAAAAAATAAAGACGCTGACATCCACTTAATCGCTGGTGGGACTCAAGCTAACTTGCTAGCAATAGGTGCTTTTTTAAGACCTCATGAGGCTTGCATATCTGCAAATACAGGTCACATTGCGGTTAATGAGGCTGGCGCTATAGAACATTCTGGCCACAAAGTAATAACTGTAAATTCTAATGATGGTAAGGTATATCCATGCCAAATCAAAGATATTTTATCTAGTTATTTAAATGAACATGTAGTAAAACCAAAACTTGTTTATATATCAAATCCCACTGAACTTGGCACAGTATATAGTAAATCTGAACTTCAAGCTTTAAGCGAGATTTGTAGCGCTTCAAATCTGATTCTCTATGCCGATGGCGCAAGATTAGGTTCCGCACTTTGTGTTAAAGATTCAGACCTTTCTATGTCTGACATGTGTGAATTTACGGATGCCTTTTTTATTGGTGGTACAAAGAATGGAGCATTATTAGGTGAAGCACTTGTTATAAAAAGACCTTCGTTAAAAGAAGATTTTAGATATATTTTAAAGCAAAATGGTGCCCTTTTAGCCAAGGGAAGAATTCTTGGCATTCAATTTGAAGAACTATTTAAAGACAATCTATATTTTAAACTTGCAGAGCATGCAAATGAAATGGCAGCCTTGCTTGCAGAAGGTATCAAAAAAGCTGGCTATGAATTTTTGATAGATTCTAAAACTAATCAAATATTCCCAATTCTAGATAATAAACTCATAGAAAAGCTTGAAACTAAATTTGGATTTTATGTATGGAAAAAAATAGATGACTCAAAATCAGCAATAAGATTAGTTACTTCTTGGGCTACAAAAAAAGAAACAGTGCTTGAATTTATATCAAATTTAGAGGTATAACGTGAATAATAATAAACTGGAAAATCATATATTAAGAGAAGTTGGAAAGTTATCTAGAACAATACATGCTGTAGTAGAAGTACAGTTTAAAGAACTTGGATTACAAAAAGGACAATTTATATTCCTAATAAGAATATGTGAAAATCCTGGCATAAATCTTATCCAGCTTTCAAATATGCTCAAAGTAGATAAAACCACAACTACGAAAGTAATCCAAAAACTAATATCCAAAGATCTTGCTATAAAGAAAAAAGACAGCGATGACAAACGAGCTTTTAGTCTTTATCCTACAGAAAAATCAATTGATATATACCATAAAATTATATCTGAAGAAAATCATACAATCGATACCTGTTTTGAAGGATTTGAAGAAGCTGAAAAAGAATTGGTGTTTTCATTGATAAAACGAATGCGCATAAATATCGAAAGTGACTGGTTTAAAATCAAAAACTATAAACAGCAAGATTAAATTAAAATAGAGAGCTATGCTCTCTATTTATGCTTTCTATTCTCTATTTCCAATATTTTTTTAAGATTTCTAGTACTGATTTTCCCTTTGGTGTAAGTCCTTTATATTGTGGATGAATTATCTCAGGGCCAACTTTTTTATAGTCTGTGTATAGAACCTGATTAAAATATAAATCTCCGGTTTTTAAACTTCCTAAAACTCTACTCATTAGGTATTTTTCTTGATCTATAATTTTATTGTATTGAACTTTTCCAGTTTTATCAACAACTCCAGATTCAGTTACAGCCATTGGTAAATTTTCGTTTACAA
>JBOFWC010000050.1:0-3528 GCA_051653405.1 Proteocatella sp.
GATCCATGTAAACTCCCTAGATGATTATATTACAGCCCATTTGATGAATTAGCTTTTTATTGACTTTTCCACATACGGGAAAAACACTTTCTTTGTATATGTTTTAAAAAGCAACTTAATCCTAAATACCTATTAGAAGGAGTTTTGCCATCATGTTTAACGATTATAACGATCTGGTCACTGTCGAAGACCTCTGTGAAATGCTGTCCATCGGCAAAAATGCTGCCTACAAGCTGTTAGCCTCCGGCGATCTCAAATGTTTCCGTATAAATCGCGTATGGAAAATACCTAAGCAATGCGTAGTCGATTATGTTTTAAATCAATCTCTAGGGATAAGAAATGATGATTTATGGCAACGCAGGCAACCCAAGCTCTTTTAAAAATTGGTTGTGCTTAGCCTTAGCCTTGATAATAGTATCTTCTATTGTATCCAAATTCTTTTTTACCCCTACAAGGTCAACGAGTTCTTCTTCCTCAGCGATACTAACATATCGTGAAATGTTTAAATTGAAATCATTTTTTTCAATTTCTTTCATAGATACACGTCGAGAGTATTTTTTGTCATCTTCTTTTCGATATTGATATGTGTCAACTATTTTCTCAATATGCTCTGGCAATAGGACATTTTGCCGTTTACCCCTGTCGTAGTCCTCACTTGCGTTGATAACCAGTACGTCATCAAATTTTTTGCACTTCTTAAGCACAAGAATGCACACTGGAATACCTGTTGAAAAAAACAGATTAGCCGGTAAACCAATAATCGTATCAATATTCCCATCCTTGAGTAACTTTGTTCTAATTTTCTCCTCTGTACCCCCACGAAACAGAACACCATGCGGCAAAATAATTGCCATTGTTCCCTCATCACTTAAAAAGTGAAACCCATGAAGTAAAAATGCAAAGTCTGCTGCTGATTTTGGTGCAAGGCCGTAACTTTTAAATCGAAAATCCTCTGCCAGAGTGTCATTAGTCGCCCAGCGGTAGCTGAAAGGTGGATTAGCTACTACTGCATCGCATTTCAACTTTTTTGCTGGGTTCATTTCATTGAGAATGTCCCAATCATTTAGTAGTGAATCTCCGTGAAATATTTTAAACTCGGAATCTTTAAGCCCATGCAGAAGCATATTCATCCGAGCAAGATTATAAGTTGTGATATTCTTTTCTTGTCCGTATATCTGGCCGACATTATTAGCACCAAGCTGCTTTCTAATATTTATTAGAAGCGAGCCAGATCCACATGCAAAGTCAAGCACGTTTTTAAGTTGCTTTTTTTTACCTGCACTTGGATCTTGACTGTCAAGAGTAACTATACGAGAAAGAATGGTCGAAATTTGCTGCGGTGTATAAAACTCCCCTGCCTTTTTCCCTGATCCTGCTGCAAATTGCCCTATCAAGTATTCATAGGCATCGCCCAAAAGATCACTTTCATTTGAAAACTCCGATAATCCTTCTGCAATAGCAGTTATTATTGAACACAGCGTTGCGTTGCGTAATTCATAATTCTTTCCAAGTTTTTCAGAATCAAGATTAACCTCTGAGAATAATCCATGAAACGTGCTATCAAAGGATTCATTTTCTATAAACTTAAAAGCTGCCTGCAAATTTTTCAAAAGATCTTTACTTTGCGTGCGAGCTAATTCATATATATTACTCCAAAGATAGTGTGGCTTAATTACAAAATGAACTTTACGGCGCATCTGTTTTTCAAACATTGTCACTTGATCTAAATTAGCGTTATACCAAACGATAAGCGGGGTTAACTTTTTACTTTCAAATACATCAAAATGATTGTTAATTATTATCTTTTTTGCGTTTTCTTCTAGTTGGTGTTTGCTGAAATAATCCACTATTTGTTTTTTCAACAAACTAATAGTCTCATCTTGTTTGCCTGCCTCATAGATTTCTTTAATTTCTTTTTCGCATTGTAAATAATCGTTTCCAAGTTCTTTTTTCACTGCTTCCTCATAATTATCTGAAAGATACCGCAAGAAAAGAAAAGATAGCATATAGTCACGAAAGTCGTCGGCGTTCATGACCCCACGTAATTTGTCAGCGATTCCCCAAAGCGTTGCTCCTAATTGTTTTTGTTGTATATCAGTCATCATTGCCCCGCCCTTCTTCGTCAAACAACTCAGGATTAAATCTATATAAATTCATATAACGCTCTAAAATATCTTTAAAAGCTTCCTTATTATCATCAACCATTTCAATTGGTTCAAATAAAGAATAATTACCATGGCTTAATATATTGACATACCTTGTATATGTAACTGCATCTAAATCATCATCTCCATTTTTTATACATTCGCTAAAATCTTTATATCCATGGAATGATGCCGCTCTTTCAAGAATATTACGCAAAATATTAAAATGATATGTGTATAGCCTTCCGGTTCTCACTGCTTCTTTCAATTCTTTAATTAGCGCAACATGATGAAAAAATGGCGTATCACCCGTGTCTTTAATTGTATAAGCTTCAGTTACTTTATTTTTTGTTAAGAAGAAATCTTTCCCTTTTGATTGTTTTAGTTCATTATACATTACATTAAAAAACAACGCATGGTGAGAAGAAATAACCACTTTTAAGTCGTCTTGTTCTTTCAACAATTGAGCCAAATGGCTTGCAACAGCAATCGCATTATTATCATCTAAGGATGAGATTGGATCATCAATATAAATGTACTTAACCCATCTATACGCTAGTTCTTGGTCAATAACAAGTTCAAGAATTGCAAGAAAGAAACACCAAATAAAAATATTTTCTTCACCACGAGAAACTTTAATATTATTTATTGTTTCAAACACATCACCATTTTTCACATCTCTTGAAAATTTTACAACCCAATTATCATAATCAATTGTAAAATCAAAATCTGCATATCTCCTCAAAAAATTACGAATACGCGGCTCCATTGAAAGCTCTCGTAACCCATCGAAAAACATTGAACTTCCATTTAGATGCAATAGCCTTGTAGTGTCATCAGATATATCGTTATCCCAAGTGAACAGATCTTCTGTAAAAGCGTTATAATACAACGTGTCTGTTGATTTTTCTTCACTATCGTTAATAGTCTGTTTCCCTAAATCTTTAAAAGAACAGGAAAGCCGCGTCTTCCCTGTTCCATTATAAGCGAAGAGAAGTACATATTTTTTTCTTTCTAAAATACTTCTAAGGTGACTTGCTAGCGCTGTTAAATCAGTAAAAGCTGTTTCAGTTTGTGCACTCATTCTCCCACCTCCTCAACAGAAGGGAACACCATTTGTATTAAGCCTTTTTTGTGTGCCTGTAAAGCTTCAATTTTTTCCGCTTGTGCAGTTATGAAATAATCCAGATTAGATAAGCAATCCGCTATTTTTTGTTGTTCTTTTGGGTTTGTAGGATAAGTCAAAGGCAAATTCATAAAATTATCATTTGATATACTCATACGGTCATGTCTTGCACCAGTATTTGAGACGCTTTTTAAGTAGTTATGCCAACATGTAGTTTTAAAAAAATGCTCAAAATAGTCATTTTTTCTATTTTTAAAC
>JBOFWC010000051.1:0-2680 GCA_051653405.1 Proteocatella sp.
TTTAAACACAACCGCATCACATTGTGTATGTTTTCTTGTTGTTTTCATAAGCGTTATAGATTTTGACCATGGGAGAAATTCTGATAATTGTTTCTCATCAGTTTTATCAATATTTGGAAGTTTTTCAAATAGATATTCTAGATACGGAAACTGATTAAGTCCATTTTCTTTTGCGATTTCTACGATACTTTAAATAACAGCACTAGAGCTCGCATTTAAAGGTTTCTACTGCTTCAAGCTCTTTTCTGGTCATAGTTGGCAAGTCAATATTTTTTATCATAGTTACCTCCGTTGACATTATAATATAATATTTCGAGAGTTTTTACAAACTTTAAACATCTTAAAAACCTTGAAAAACTTTATTTTATAAGTAATTCAAGGTTTTATACGCATTAATAACTATAATGCTTCTTCCATCTCGTTCTCTTTTTCCCACTGACATAAAATCTGCTCAGCTCTGATTATCACATCTTCTTTAAGTTTACTATTTTCTTCTTCTATTAAAGATGTAGACTCTGGTTCAATCTCGTAAATACCAAGCTCGTTTATAACTCTTTCCATTGTCTTTTTAGGATTTCTATAATATTCACTTCCTCGAATACGAATAAACCTCCAACCTAGTCTTTCTAATATCGTTTGTCTCTCCATATCTTCACGAATCTTTTCATCCCCGCTATGATAAAGTTCTCCATCACATTCTATAGCAATTTTATGATCACCATATACTGCAACCATGTCAATACTATAAGAACCAACTTTCCATTGCTGTACAATATTATAACCTCTCAACTTCAATTCCTTGGCTATAGATACTTCAAATGGAGAATCAGCTTTTGATTTTATTTCCTTTATCTGCTCTTCAAAGCTACGAGGACTCATTACATATTCAATTAAATCTCTGCGCATATCTCCAGCTTTTAAATCACTGTTCACATCCAAAGAATGTACGACCCATAATTGATTTTTAGCTCTGCTTACAGCTACATTATATCTTTGTTTTGTTGCTTTTCCAACCCCTTCTCCAGCTAATCTTAGAGGCACTTCTCCTTCGTTATGGTCAACAAGAGAAATAAAAATTATATCTCTTTCGTCTCCTTGAAAGTGAGATGCATTTCCGCATAATATTTTTCTGTTTTCATAATCCAAAGGAGATATTTTTTCCATAGCCAAAGATTGGATGTATTTTGATTGATCATCCCCCAATAAGGAAATCACACCAAAACTCATATTTTTGTATTCTTCAAATTCCATACAAGCTAGCATTAAAGCTACGATTGCTTCTGCTTCTTTTTCATTTACCTTTTTACGCCCAGATCGCATTCCATCATGTACTCTATATGAGATAGTTGATGGTTTTACTGTAACATTACTATCATCTCTTAGTGGCTTTATTTTATAGTCATAGGATAATCTGTTGCTATACCCTATAATACTTGGAACACATCTAAAATGTTCTTTTAGCATAAGAGTAGGGAATGTGGTTTTGGCAATGTCATATAAAGATGACTTCATATCGTATAAATGAGCATTTGGTACAATGCCTTTGATATACATTTCTGATAAATTTGTCATTTTATCAATATCAAGACCTACTGCCGAAGGACTAACCTGCTCATCATCACCAACTATAATAATTTTTTTAGCAAGGTATATAATAGCAAGTGCTGATATGTCAGATTGACTAGCTTCATCGATGATAACAATATCAAATTTGTTTACCTTTGGATCTAAACTTTCTAGGGCTTTATTTACAGGCATAATCCATGCTGGTACAGCAGTTTGACACTTAGTCATTAACTTTTGTGCCTCTCGTTTTAATGCAGGTGCTTTTTTCCCTGTGCCTTTACCTATTTTCTTTACAGTTAACTTCCATCCTTGAAGTGCTTGCTTTTGTGAAATGTCTTTTTCTATTCGACCAAACAAATGATGCCATGCTGACTTTTCTGCTAACTTAGCAGTTCGTTTTCTTAATTCACTAATTAAATCAACAGATTGATGTTGTAATGATTCAAATGGCATAGCAGTTATTTCATCAATGATACCAGCAAGTTGCTTCCACTTCCAAGCATCTGCGATAGTTGCCGGAGGGGTATGTTCCCCATGTATCCCTACTCGGTTCTTAATTAATTCAGCCCAATCTGGTGCATATAATTTAATATCTGATAAAATTCTCGCTCTCTCACTTGCATAATGATACTTTTCATAAAGTTTGCTTAGCTCTTCGTAATAAACTTGATACATGGCAGAATCTCTATAATCTATTGATGTCATTAGTTTTTGACACGTACTTGATTTTTCGATATTTTCAGACGAAAGCTTAGATTTCAAATTATTTATATCCGAATGAATAGCTGACAACTTATCATATACATTTATACTTATTTCAATATATTTAGGCAAATTAATATAAACGTTCTGTATTATTTCTTTCATTTCATCTATAGGCGATGAATATCCTTGATTTCCCAAAAATGATAATTCTTTAAACTTTGCAATATTAATCTTGTTCTTAATTTCAGAAAATATATTATCATTCCAACCAATGTAATTTTTAATATTAGATAAATAACTGACTGCAACTTCCTCTGGTTCACTACCAAAGTCAGCAAAACTACTATTAGCATGCTTGCTAATCAGCTCATTCCATACGTTAGAAAGTTCCTCTCTCTTAATTGAAATT
>JBOFWC010000052.1:0-8267 GCA_051653405.1 Proteocatella sp.
CCAATAATAATCTAGTATGTTTTAATTTTACAATAAATATCAAGCATTAGTAATAGTTAAGTGTATTTTTTTATGTATTTAATTATTCTATAATCATCATAAGATTTATCAATAAATATCATTTGCCATTAATGTTATAATGTACAGGTATTATAAATTTTATTTATTAAATGGGAGGAATTTATTTTATGAAACAAAAGTATGGAATTATTATTTCTGGAGCTATAATAGGGATATTATCTGTAGCTCTAGTGGTAGCTGGAAACCCTGCAAATATGGGGCTGTGTATTGCATGTTTCTTAAGAGATATCGCGGGGGCGGTTGGAATGCAAAGAGCTGAGGTAGTGCAATACATAAGACCAGAAATAAGCGAACTTATTCTTGGGGCACTTATAATGTCAGTTGTAGCCAAAGAGTTTAAACCAAAAGGTGGATCTTCTCCATTCATAAGATTTATGCTTGGGTTTATAGTTATGATAGGTGCACTTGTATTTTTAGGCTGTCCACTTAGAATGGTACTTAGACTTGCTGGTGGAGATCTAAATGCAATATGGGGAATTGCTGGATTTACAGTAGGAATACTTGCTGGAATTCAAGTTTTAAACAAAGGATTCAGTCTTGGTAGAACTCAAAAAGTGTCTAATGCAGAAGGGGCTTCTATTTCTGTAATCGCAGTGCTTCTAATAGTACTTCTTTTAATAGCACCAGCCACTTTATTCTTTAGTCAAAAAGGGCCTGGTTCTATGCACGCTCCACTTCTTATTTCTTTAGTAGCAGGACTTATTGGTGGTGCTATTGCTCAAAAAACAAGACTTTGTATGGTAGGCGGAATAAGAGATGCATTTATGTTTAAAGATTTTTATCTTCTAACTGGATTTATATCTATATTCGTATTTGCCCTTGTAGGAAATATTGCTGTTGGAAAATTTAATCTAGCTTTTGAAGGCCAACCAGTTGCTCATACCGATGCCCTTTGGAACTTCCTTGGTATGGCTGTTGCAGGATGGGGATCTGTGCTTCTAGGCGGTTGCCCTTTAAGACAATTAATTTTAGCTGGAGAAGGAAATTCAGATTCTGCAGTCACTATAATGGGACTTGTTGTTGGAGCTGCTTTTGCACATAACTTCAAACTAGCTTCTACGCCAGATGGTCCTACAAGCTTCGGTAAAATAGCTATAATACTAGCATTCATAGTACTTTTATGCATATCATATTTTAATATACAAAAACAAATTCAATTCAAAGATGTAGAGATAAAGGAGGTTTCTTAATATGATCCAAGTTGACGCTAGAGGGTTATCATGCCCGCAACCTGTACTTCTTGTAAAAAAAGCAATAGCTCAAAAAGCTAATCAATATTCAATTATAGTTGATAATGAAACTGCTGTACAAAATGTGAAACGCTTCATGTTAAGTAATGGATATTCTGTAGATATAGATAATTTGGAGTCTGACTATGTCATTAAAGCCTCAAAATAACTATTTAGTTACTTTCTTTACTCATTCAGGAGCTATAAAGTACAAAAAAATGCTCCAAAACGAAGGTTCAAGCTGTACCATTATGCCTGTTCCTAGAAGTTTAAGCTCAAGCTGTGGGGTATGTATAACATTCAGCAGAAATACTATTAAAGATATAGTTAGTACTGATATACAATCTATATATTTAGTAATTGAAAGAAATAACTACAGCTTAATATATTCAACTGATTAAAAATCTAATTAAAAACGAGATGCACTCTTAAATAACATCATTTAAGAATGTATCTCGTTTTAATTGTCAAAATATATCTAGAACCGCTTTACTTTATCTAATTTAAATAAAATTTTCTAAAAAAATCATTCATCATTGAGATGATTTCATCATCTAATATATCTACTCCCAGAGTCTTCATAGTATGTCTTAAAAACTCTATTTTCTTGGATATTGAAGATATATTTGATTTAAATATAAATGGATCACACCATATGTTTATCAAAAATAAAAACATTTCTGCACATTCATTTGGAAATTCAGTATTTAAAGATCCATCAATATTGCCTTCTTCTATTACCTCTGCTAATAAAGCTGCCCCTGTTTCTACGCAAATTTTCATATATGCCACTATATATTCTGCACTCTTTGAGTTCTCTGCAAATGCTTTTATTTCATCTGCGTTAAATTTCTCATGTTCCTCTATATTTTTTTTAAGTGCATATATTAGTTTGTCTCTAGCTGTAAACCCCTCAGCTTCATTAAACCATAATTTAAGCTTTTCTTCAACATCTCTTACTTGTGAATCCAATACCGCATTTATAATTTCTTCTTTTGAGCTAAAGTGATGGTATATAGCACCCTTTGATATTTTTGCTTTATTTGCTATATCTTGAACACTGATTCTGTCAAACCCTTTCTCTAAAAACAGTTTACTTGAAACTGAAAGTATAGCTTCTATGGTTCTTTGTGAATCATATTTTTTTGTCATATAAACCTCCTATAGCTCTGTGTTACCAATTTCTTCTAAAGCTTCCTTCTGCTTTCCCTTTCTTATCTTATTCAAAAACTTGTTTTGTTTTTCGTCAAGTATATAATATATTATTGGCACAACCACAAGTGTTAGTACTGTAGAAAAACTAAGTCCACCTATAACTACCGCTGATAATGCTGATTGCATCTCCGCACCTTCAGCTCTACTTAAAAACAACGGAATAAGCCCTAAAATTGTAGTCAGCGCTGTCATCATTATAGGTTTAAGCCTTATGATTCCTGCTTTTACTATAGCTTCGTCTTTATCCATACCTTCTTTTCTAAGTGTATTTATATAATCCACTAAAACTATACTGTTATTAACTACAATTCCTACCAGTACTATTATTCCTATAAAGGTTATTATACTTATTGGTTTGCCTGTGATAAACATAAAAATAAGTGACCCTGAAAGTGCAAATGGAATCGAAAACATTATTACAAATGGATAAACAAATGATTCAAACTGCATCGCCATTACTATATAAACGAGTAAAGTTGATAATACAAACATATATGTTAACGAAACAAATGCATCCTTCATCATATCAAACTGACCGCCAAATGATATCCTATACCCCTCGTCAAGAATATATTTATCTGTAAGTTTTTTAAGTTCATCATTAACTGTACTTACATCTCTTCCATGTATCTGTGCTGATAATGTTACAACTCTTTCTTTTCCCTCACGATTTATTATACTAGGTCCTTTAGTCAGCTCTATTTGAGCTACAGTACCTAATTGAACATTCGATCCGTTCTTTAATGGTATAGTTATATTTTTTATGTCATCTGAATTCTTATAGTATCCAGATTGAGTTTTTACTCTTATATCGATTTCATCTCCATCTAAACTAAGCTGAGTTGCAACGGTTCCATCTAGTGCTCCTCTTACAGTAGCAGCTACCTCTGACGCTGTAAGATTAAGCATTGCAGCTTTGTTTTTATCCACTTTAATCTGAAGTTCTGGTGCTCCATCTGATATAGAACTTTTAATCCCTCTTATCCCATCTACTGAAGCCATTATTTTTTCTATATCAACAGACATTTCCTTAAGCCTATCTATATCTGTTCCATATATATTTAATGATACGCCTGATCCAGAATCTCCACTTCCACCACCCATTCCAAGTGACTGAGTTTTAGTAACTGTTATTTTACATCCGGGAATATTTTTTACAAACCCTCGTATCTCTTCTGCTACTTGGTCTGTATCTTTTTCCCTATCTTCCTTATCTATTAAAACAGCAGTTATATATGCACTACTGCCTGATCCACCGCCCATACCCATAGAGCCTACAACAGAAGATATTTTATCTATATTTGTTTCCTGCATTAAATATTTTTCTACTTTTTTTACAACTTTATTTGTTTCTTCCAAACTCTTTCCATTTGGAAGTTCTATGTTTACATCTATTTTCCCTTCATCTGACTGAGGCATAAATTCCGCTCCCATAAAAGGAATTAGTGTAAAAGAACCTATAAAAATAACTACTGCAAGCGCAAGCACTTTCTTTCGATTTCCTAAAGCATATGTTATTATCTGTGAATAAAAATTCTTAATCTTTTCAAATAAATTATCAAATAAATTCAGACCTTTCATTATTACTCCAAATTTATATTCCATCGAACCATCTGAATGACTTTTCCCAGTCTCTTCTTTCTTTGAATCAATACCCAGCATTATATAACATAAAAGTGGCATAACAGTAAGTGAAACTATAAGTGATGTAGCAAGCGAAAAACTTACTGTCATTGCAAGTTCTTTAAATATATTTGCAGCTAATCCACTTAGAAATATTATTGGTAAAAATACAACTACACTCGTCATTGTAGAAGCAATTACCGCAGAACTTATCTCGCCAGTACCCTTTACTACAGAATCATATCTATTATATCCAAGCATATGATATCTATATATATTTTCAAGAACTACTATAGAGTTATCTACAAGCATTCCTATTCCTAGTGCTAAACCTCCAAGTGAGATCATATTAAGAGTTATTCCTGAAAAATATATCAGTATAAGTGTTGCTACTACCGATATCGGTATAGATGTTCCTATTGACAGTGCCATTTTGAAATTTTTCAAAAATAACCAAAGTATTGCGATTGCAAGAAGTCCTCCTGATACCGCATTTGAAAATACGCTTTGAAGCACCTGCTCTATAAACTGAGCTTGGTCAAACAGTATAACCATTTCTATCTTTTCATTCTTTTCAAGAAGGGTGTTCATTTCTTTCTTTATACTATTAATAACCTGTACTGTATTTGCATTACTTTGCTTTTGAATAGAAATCATTACTGATTGTTCTCCATTAAGCCTTGCCATGTTAGTTTTTTCTTTGTGAGTATCTTTTATAGTTGCTACATCAGAAAGCTTAATCCAACCACCACTAGGAAGGCTTATCGGGATATTTTTTATATCATCTAGCGATTTAAATTTAGATACAGATCTTATCGTTATGTCTCTTTCTCCATAATAAGTTTTCCCACCAGGAGTATTATTATTTTCACTTTGAAGTACCCCTACTATTTGACTTTGACTAAGTCCGTACCCTAATATTTTTTCAGGAAGTAATTCTACTGAAATTTCTCGTTCTTCTTTTCCTTCTAAACTTACCGATGCTACTCCCTTTACCCTTTCAAGATTTGGTTTTATATTGTCATCCACATATGAGGTGAGTTTTTGTATAGGCATAGTTGACCCTACACTTATATATAATACAGGAGCCATAGACGGGTCAAACTTAAACACCATAGGACTTTGAACTCCATCTGGAAGCATACCCTTTATCAAATCTATTTTTTCTCTCATTTGAAGTGTCGCAAAATCCATATCTGTTCCGTCTTCAAACTCTATAAGTACCACTGAACTTCCATCCGTTGATTCAGAGCGCATTTGTTTTAAATTACTTACAGTTCCAAGCGCATCTTCAATCGGCTTTGTAACCATATTTTCAACTTCATATGGTCCAGCCCCTCTATACTCAGTAACTACTGCTGCATAAGCAAGTCCTAAACTTGGAAATAAATCTAAAGGTAACTTAGAAAGTGATACAAATCCAAATAGAAGAATCATTACTACACACATAAAAACTGAAACCGGTCTTTTTATGGAAAGTTTTGTCAAATTCATATGAAGCTCCTCCTATTCAGTCACAATTCTTACTGGTTCTTTATCGTCCAAATAATCCTGCCCTTTTACAACTACTGTTTCTCCAACTGAAAGCCCTGAAGAAACAATTAAACGCTCTCCATTATCATCAGAAACCACAATATTTCGTTTTTCTACAGTGTTGTCACTTTTTAAAACAAATACAAAATAATCTTCATTTTCTTTTATCGCGGTATCAATCGCTATACTTATAACATTATTTTTTACTTTATCGTAAAGCTTAACACTCGCATGCATTCCAGGTTTTATAGATTTTGAAGGATTATCTATTTCTACTTTAACTTGATAAAGTCCAGTTTGAGGATCAGCCGATGAACTTATTCCCTGTATTCTCCCAGAAAAAACTTTATCTTCAAAAATATCAAACTTAACCTCACACTTAGAATCCTTATTTATTCTATTTAAATTTTCTTCTGTAATAGGAATATCTAGTATAATTTTTCTATAATCAGATACTGTCATAACTGGAGTTTGTCCATTTCCTGCAGCTCTTCCTACTTCAACTTTTATTATACCTACCTCTCCGTCTATATCAGATCTTACCGTCATATCATCATATTGTTTTTTTACACTGTCATATGTAGCTTCAGCTTGCTTTACCTGTGATGCTGCTACATCTGCATTTGTTCCTTGAATTTCATTTACATAAAGATCATAATTTTTTTTAGCTGTTTCATACTGACTTTTCGCTAAATCTAGTGAATCTGTCATTTGTTCAAAGTCTTTTTTACTTATGCCTCCACTTTCAAAAAGCAGTTTGCCTCTTTCATGATTAACCTTTGCATCTTCATAGTTTATTTTAGCTGAGTTTAAAAGTGTTTTAAGTTCTTGCATTCTTTGCTCATTTAATGCCCCAACTGTATTTTGAGAATTACTTTTTGCCATATCATAGGTAGCTTCAGCTTGTTTTATCTGAGAATCTAAATCTTCACTATTCATTGTAAAAAGAACATCTCCTTTTTTGACGATTTGCCCTGGGATTACATGTATGCTTTCTACTACAGCCGCATTTTTAGGTATTATCTGCGATTCTTTTTCTGCCCTTGCAGTTGCGAAAACTTCTATATATTTTTCAAAAGAATTATTCTCTACTTTTTCCACCTGTACCGGTATACCTTTTTCTTCTACTACTTCTTCTTTTCCTAAAGTATTTATCAATATACGCGCTACAAAAGCTATAACTATTATTGCTAAAACTATAAGAAGGACTCTTTTGCTCTTCTTATTTAGCTTTATTCTATCGCTATTTTTCTTTTTCATCCGTTTCCTCTTTTTGATATTAAAATAGTAAATTGTACCTTAAAATCTAACAAAAAACATATTAACTGTTTTTCACGATTCCCCCTTTCAAAAAAACCGACCGCTTGGTTTTTATTTTATTATGTCTATCTTCATTTGTCAATATTAAAAAAAAGATATATCAATTTGAAATTCTATATAAATAAAATCATACTCAAATTAATTTAAATTCATGATATAATATATATTATTTCGCGGAGGTTTATTATATGAATGAATTTGAAAAAGTAATTTTAGAAAATATCGTAGTTTTATATATTGAAGATGAAAATTTAACTAGAACTATGATTTCTAATGAATTGAAAAAGTCAATCCCTTGTTTTTATACAGCTAAAGATGGAATCGATGGCATAGAAAAATATTATAAATATAAGCCCCATATAATAATTACCGATTTAATGATGCCAAATAAAAGTGGAGTTGAACTTGCTCGAGAATTAAGAGGTAACGGAATTCAATGCCCTATAATTGTAACCTCTATAAAACAAGATTTTGAAAGTATTTTAGAATTAGTCGAATTAGGAATAGAACAGTATCTTGTAAAGCCAATTAATATTTCAGAATTATTGGATCATATTTTAAGAATTATTAAGAAAAATATTTTTTTTGAAACTGAAAAATATATTAATAATAAAGGAATACTCTTAGACCAAGAACGTCAAAAACAAATAGAATCTTTATTTCGAGTATTATGCACTACTTATTTAAAAAGTCTTCTTGGAAAAGGCCCTCGAAAAGTAGAGGTTTCTATTTCAGGAAATTCTATTGAAATAAAAGCGATTGACGCTCTAACCTTTTTTGAACAGACTTTAATTGACCATGGATATGATAATTGTATGATTGATTTTAATAGAACATTTTTATATAAATCTATAAAAAATGATATCGAAGAAAAATTTTCAACATTTTGTAATATGAAAATGACCTTAGAAGAAATTGAAGTCAATTCAAAAAAACATTTTGATAAATTTAAATTTTCTTTTTAATAAAAAATAAACAATAATATGATACTTCCAATAAATATAGTGTTCATTTAATAAAAACACACTATTCCTTTGGAAGTTTTTTAATTTAATAGAAGGTTTTGTTTTTAAAGTTCTAAGTTTAAACTTCTCTTATTTCTGGATACATAAAAAAGATAACAAATTAACCTGAATTATTCATACAATTTTTAATAAAATGATAAAACACTGTATTTTAAAGCATTATATAGGCGTAGCCTCTTACACCTATTAGGTGAAACTACAAAAAAAATAGAAAAGGACTCAATTTCGTGTTAAAGTTTAA
>JBOFWC010000053.1:0-15568 GCA_051653405.1 Proteocatella sp.
GCGTTGTCTTGTTAACTTTTTTGATGAATACATTTGAACTTTCAACTGGAATTTCATTTATTGGCGTTTTGTCTTTTAATATCTTCGCTGCCATATCAGCGGCCTGTCTTCCAAGTTCTTTGTAGCTTATTCCTACTGAAACAAGTGCCCCTGAATCCACGTGACTTGAATCTCCTGATATTGTTATAAGTCCTTTTTCTTTTGCTAGATTTGCCACAAGTTCCATAGATGAAGCTACCATATTGTCATTTATTAACATTAGTGCCTGTGACTTTTTGCTAACTGATTCAAGCGCCTGATTTATATCAGATATTGCTGCAATTCCTACTTTTTCTATTTTTATATTATGAGAAGCAGCTACTTTTTCTATTTTTTCTATTTGAACCTGTGAGTTTGATTCGCCTGTGTTAAATACTATTCCCACAGTATTTATTTCTGGTTTAAGTGCTTTAAGCATTTCAAACATTTGAGTCATATTTTCTTCTGAAATCTCATCTGTAACTCCAGTTATGTTCGCTTCTGGAGCTTCTCTATTTTCTACAAGCCCTGAAAATACTGGATCTGAAACTGCTGTAAATATTACAGGTGTCTTGCTGTCTTTAGTAGCATTTTGTGCTGCCTGAGATGTTGGCGTTGCTATTGAAAGTATAAGGTCTGACTTATCACTTACAAATTTTTCTGCTATCATCTGAGAGTTTGCTATGTCGCCCTGAGCATCTTGCATACTTATATCAGCTTCTATGCCAAGCTCTTTTAGTCTTTCTGTAAATCCATCTCTCGCAGCATTAAGTGCTGGGTGATCTACTATCTGAGTTATTCCTATTTTAAATTTTGCTCCCTCTGTTGTATTTTCAGAAGCAGTTTCTGATGCATTTGAGCTACATCCTGTAAGCGTTAATGCTAAAGTTGTAAGTATTGCTATGGCTTTTGATAATTTTTTCATGGTGTTATTCCTCTCTTTTCAAATTAAATTTTTAGTTTTAAATGAGTTTAATTTTTCAGAGATTTGATTGATGGGTACTTTTTTCTCTGGCCAGAGCAATAAAAAAGTCCCTATAACAACAATTATGTTGTTATAGGGACGAAAATTCTTTCGCGGTACCACCCTAATTATAGCAAAAGCTATATCTCAATCAAGATCTGACAATCTCTAACCCTGTAACGTGAGTTCACGTGCTTGTCTACTCGAACGTTTGTCCTTTTAACTCGCCTGCTCCGTAGTGTATATTCTATATCTCTCTGTTATCGATTTTCACCAACCACCGACTCTCTGGAACGTCTGAAATATTTTTCTCTACTTCTTCGCATTTATTTTTCATATTCTATAGTTAATGATAATACAGGTATTTTTAAATTTTGTCAATACTATTTTAAAAACAATTTATGATTTTATTATATTTATATCTCCAGTCTCATTTAAATATTTTATAAGTGATACAATTATTGGCAACAAAAATAAACCAGAAAAACCAATCAAATTAGCTCCTATGAACATACTTATTAGTGTTACTATAGGATGAAGTCCTAATTGCTTTCCGACAATTTTAGGTTCAAGTATATTTCTTATTATTGTAACTAGGATATATAAAAACATCAATCCAAATCCAGTTTGATAACTCCCATTAAAGAATGTAATTATCGTCCATGGTATCATTACTCCTCCAGTTCCTAATAAAGGTAATATATCAAATATTGCTATTATAAAAGCAATTAATATAGCATTTTGAATTTTCATTATTGAAAAACCTATAGAAAGCTCTATAAAAGTAATTGTCATAATTAAAATGTATGATCTTATTACAACAAAAAGAATATTTATAATGTATTCTTTTGTTGTAAAAATCAATTTTCTACTTTTAGTAGATATTTGACTTATCATAAATCTAGATATACTTTCAAAATCAATAGCAATAAAAAAAGTTGATATAATCATTAATAATATTTTTATTAAAAACGCTGGTAAAGATGACGCTGTATTCGATATATAAGTCACTAAAGATATTGAAATATTAGTAATATTAGTTCCTAATGATCTTATAAATTGATTAAACCCTTCATTTAAAACTTCTACTAATGCTGGATCAAGCAAAAATATCGTATCTTGTATTCTATCAAATGTAGTTGTAAGAAATGGTACAAATTGATTATCATATAATGTCGGTAGGGTAGCGATAATAGAAGAGATTATTGAAGTTACTTTTATTCCAACTATTGAAAATAGAACCCCTATAGTACTATAAAACATCAAAACTAGTAAAAATGATACTAATTTTTGTGAAATTTTAATTTTTTTTGAGATATATTTTGATGGTTTCTTTAGAAAATATGCAATTACAAAAGCTATTAAAAATGGGCTCAATAACGATATTCCATATTTAAAAAAAATATATATAATTAATCCAATTATGGAAATATATACCGTATTTATAATAAACGATATTTTTTTGTTATATTTATCATCCATACTTATTCAACACTTCCCTTCTGAGTATTATCTATCCTTATTATAACCTTTTCAATGCGTTTTTCTGTAACTTCTATAATTTTAATTTTTAAGTTCTTAAATTCAATTTCATTTAATTCTTCTTTAGATGGTATATTTCCAATCAGACTAATTAAAAAACCATTTAATGTTTCAAACTTATCAACAGGAAAATCTAAACCAAATAAATTTTGCAGTTCTTCAAGTTTTATCATTCCATCTACTTCAAATGTAAATTCATCTATTTTTTTTAATTGTTCATCCTCTTCATCATACTCATCAAATATATTTCCTACAATTTCTTCAATCAGGTCTTCTATTGTAATTATTCCTGCTGTTCCTCCATATTCATCTATTACTATAGCTATATGTGTTTTTGTATTCTGAAATTCAATAAATAATTCGTCTATTCTTTTTTGTATTGGAACAAATAACGGTTTTCTAATAAATGAATTTAAATCAAATTCATCATAAGCTCCTTCTGTAATTAGGTGTATTAAATCTTTTACATAAACAACCCCTATTATATCATCTATACTATCTTTATATACTGGCATTCTTGAATATTGTTCTTCTTTTATGATATCAATAAGCATAGCTAAATTAATCTCAACAGGTACTCCTATAAGTTCCATTCTATGAGTCATTATATCTTCAGCCGTTTTATTATTAAACTCAAAGATATTGTTAATCATAATTTTTTCACGCTGATCAATGGTGCCTTTTTCTTCACCAACATCTACCATCATCCTTATTTCTTCTTCTGTAACCTCTTCATCAGGTGAATCTGGATCTATTCCAAATAACCTAACAAAAAAATTTGTTGATATTGTAAGCAACTTAACAAATGGACTTGTTATTTTTGAAAGTAATGTCAGTGGCGTAACTACAAAAAAAGCTATCCCTTCTGCTTTTTTCATTGCAATTCGTTTTGGAACTAATTCTCCTAATACTAATGTGAAATATGAAAGAATTAAGGTTATTATAACGACTGTAGTTACTTTTAAAAATGACTCTGATATAGGAATATCCAATTTTTTTAATATATTTACAATAGGATTTGCAAATGAATCTGCTGCAAAAGCACTTGCTAAAAATCCTGCTAAAGTTATCCCAATTTGAATTGTAGCTAAAAATTTACTTGGCTCTGATAATAGATGAATTAATTTTTTGGCTTTCTTATTTCCATCGTCAGCCATAAGCTTTATCTTATTGTCATTTAATGAAATTAAAGCCATTTCTGATGCTGCAAAAAATGCATTTAACATAACCAAAGTAAGTAAAAATAAAATTTTTGTAATCAAAATATCCAACCTCCTAATAATTTACAAACAAAAAAAGACCTAAACAATACAATTATTGCATCATGGCCTATTGAGATAGAATATTTTTTTAATACTTTTAAAACAAATACTTTTAGACGTATCTTCAAGTGAATCTTCCATTGCCATTGCTCCTTTCTAATAATTTTAATATATATCTTACAATAAAGTTTAATTCTAGTCAATGCTATAAGTGTTTATATAATAAAAAATCACTATCTCCAAATTCAGACATAGTGATTTTTATTTTAAATATTAATATCTTATTATATCGTCTTTAGCTACTCTTGCCATAACCTGAAGTCTCTTCTCTGGTGCTGTTTCACCTATTGTTATAGCCTCTAAATAAAGTTTTTCTGCTTCTTTAAGTGCTTTTTCATCATTAGTATAAAGAACAGCTATAGTTTGTCCTTTTTCTACTTTACTGCCTATTTTACTTAATATCTTGATTCCAGCAGAATAATCTAATACAGACTCCATAGTCTTTCTTCCTGCACCAAGAACTACTGCTGAGGTTCCACATTTTTCAGTATCCATTTGTGTTATATAACCTTCTTTTTCAGCTTTTACTTCATGTACAAATTTTGCTTTTTCAAATTTTTCAGTATCCAGAACATATGAAGTATCTCCGCCTTGACCTTCTACCATCTCTACAAACTTTTCAAAAGCTCGTCCTGATGTTATTGCATCTTCTGCAAGTTTATGACACTCTTCTAGAGTCCCCATTCCTGATAAATAAAGCATTTCTGAAGCAAGTGTTATACATTCATGTCTTAGGTCTTCTGGTCCACCGCCTTTTAGAACATCTATAACCTCTGTAACTTCCATTATGTTACCTACATTTTCACCAAGAGGTACATCCATATCTGTTACAAGTGCAGTACATCTTCTACCTGCATTTTCCGCTATGTTTACCATTATCTCTGCAAGCTCTATAGCACTGTCTAAATCCTTCATGAACGCACCTGAACCACATTTAACATCTAACAGGATACAATCTGAACCCGCTGCAAGCTTTTTACTCATTATACTTGAAGCTATAAGTGGTATAGCGTCAACAGTTGCGGTAACATCTCTAAGGGCATAAAGCTTTTTATCAGCTGGCGCTAAGTTTCCTGATTGTCCAATAACCGCAATTCCAGTTTTATTAACTATTTCAAAAAATTCCTTCATTGTGAAACTAGTTCTTAAATTAGGAATAGATTCCATCTTATCTACAGTTCCGCCTGTATGTCCAAGGCCTCTGCCTGACATTTTTGCAATCTTAGGTCCACATGATGCTACGATAGGAGTTATTACAAGTGTAGTTTTATCACCAACTCCACCAGTAGAATGTTTGTCTACCTTAATTCCTGAGATAGGGCTTAAATCTACCATATCTCCTGAATGAGCCATAGTAAGCGTAAGATTTGTAGTTTCTTCAATGCTCATTCCCTTAAAATATATTGCCATAAGAAGTGCTGATGCTTGATAGTCAGTTACTTCCCCATTAACATAACCTTTTACAAAAAACTCAATTTCTGCTTTTGAAAGACTTTCTCCATTTCTTTTTTTATGGATTATATCATACATTCTCATGTTATCACCGCTTTCTTGAATTGAAATTCAAAATTATTATCTAGCACCCTTATCGTAAGGCTGTCCTGCTGCTTTTGGCGCAGCTGATTTGTTTGACGTAAATGCTAAAAGTACTAATGTCGCTATATACGGAATCATTTTATATATATTATCTGGAATTCCTGAAGTTGCAAGGATCGGTACTATTGCATATATTGAAGCTATAGTTTTAGCCATACCGAAGAAAATAGCTGCTACAAGTATTCTCATTGGTCTCCACTGACCAAATATAAGAACTGCAAGTGCTAAGAATCCGTATCCAGCAACATCTGCATTAAAGTTTATAGATGTTGGGATAACAAAAACTAGGCCTCCGATTCCACCTAATATTCCTGAGATTACAACCCCAGCATAACGCATTTTATATACATTTATACCTACTGAATCCGCAGCTCCTGGATGCTCTCCACAAGCTCTAAGTCTAAGCCCAAACTTTGTTTTATAAAGTACTATCGTTGCAATTATAAGTATTGCAAAACCTATATACGTTGTAATATATGAATTTTGGAAAAACATAGGCCCTATAACTGGAATATCTCCAAGTACAGGAACGCTAGCTATTCTAAATTGATTTGAAAACTGAACTTGCTGAAGGCCTTGAATCATACGTGCTGTATAGATTGCAAATGCCGGTGCAAACATATTAAGTGCAGTACCACTTATTACCTGGTCTGAACTCATGTTTATTGCAGCATAAGCATGTAGCAGTGAATAAAGTCCACCCGCAAGAGCTGCCACAAGTATCGCTGTTATAAGAAGTGGCTGTCCACTCATAACATCCATGCCCTGCATTATATTTATAAAGAAAATACTTGTAAATGCACCCATTATCATAATTCCTTCAAGTGCAATATTAACTACTCCTGATCTTTCACTAAACATACCACCAAGTGCTACTATTAGAAGCGGTATAGAGAAAAACATAGTCTGTTGAAATAAGAAATATACTATACTCATTACGCTGCTCCCTCCTTGTTTGCATTTGGTTTATCTTCTCCCGAATACTTCTTTCTTATATTTCCTATTATTCTTCTAAATATAAGCGCAAATGCACTGAAATATACTATAGATGCTGTTATTATAGTTATTATTTCTGGCACAAAATTATAAAGCTGAAGGTAGAATCCACCTTGGTTTATATGTGCTATAAAAAGTGCTGCAAGAAGTATTCCTATAGGATTTGACATTCCAAGAAGCGCTATAGGTATTCCATTAAATCCTTCGGCTGCAATTACATCCACAACCTCTAAATGCTTTCCAGCTCCTGCCATAAGAAGAAGTGCGCCTCCAAGACCAGCTAATGCTCCTGAAATTGCCATTGAAAATACAATACTCTTCTTTTCATTTATTCCTGCATATCTACTTGCTTCTCTATTATGTCCACAAGCTTTAAGCTCATATCCAAATGTAGTTTTATTTAATACTATATATATAACTACAACTGCTATTAATGCTATTATTATTCCACCATTTACACTTGAATTTCCAAATATATGGTTTAATCCCATCTTTGGAACTATAGCTGTAGGTGCTGGACTTTTAGATTGATTTTTAAGGGTATCAAATATAACTGTATCATTTTTTACAAGCATATTTACTAGATAAAGTCCTATATAGTTCATCATTATAGATGAAATTACTTCATGAACATTTCTATATGCTTTTAGAATTCCTGGGATTGCTCCCCAAATTGCTCCACCTATAAGGCCAGCAAGTAGTGCTACTACCCAATGGATTGCTCCAAGTGATGCAAACTTTATACCTACAGAAACTGCAAAGTATGATCCGAGCATAAACTGTCCTGAAGCTCCTATATTAAATAGTCCTGTCTTAAATGCAAATCCTACAGAAAGTCCTGTAAGTATAAGCGGCGTTGCAAAATAAAGTACGTCTCCAATACCTTTTGCTCCACCAGTAAATCCTCCAGATAAAATTGTCATGAATCCTGGAAGTGCTTGACTCGGATGACTTATAAAAAGGATTAAAAGTCCAAATAATAGCCCTATACATATTGCCGCAAGTGAAGATGCAAAGCTCTCAAAAGCAGGGCCTAATAAGAAATTCTTAGCTTTTTTATTCATTTAATTCCCTCCTCTTTGAGCCTGACATATATAGACCTAATTCTTCTACAGTTACTTCTTTTGGATTAAATTCTCCAACAAGCTCACCTTCATACATTACAATAATTCTATCACTAACGTTCATTACTTCATCAAGTTCAAGCGATACCATAAGTACAGCTTTTCCTTCATCTCTAACTTTAACTAATTGCTTATGAATATACTCTATAGCTCCTACGTCAAGCCCTCTTGTTGGCTGAACTGCTATCAGAAGATCTGGATCTCTATCTATTTCTCTTGCGATTATTGCCTTCTGCTGATTTCCACCAGACATACTTCTTGCAATAGTGTCTGACCCCTGTCCACTTCTAACATCGTATTCTTTAATAAGCTTATCCGAAAATTCTCTAATTTCATTTTTTTGAAGAAAACCGTTTTTCTGGAAAGGCGACTTGAAGTAAGTCTGAAGAATCATGTTTTCTGCTACAGTGTAATCCAGCACAAGACCATGCTTGTGACGGTCTTCTGGTATATGCCCAATTCCTGTAATCGTTCTATTTCTTATAGATTCGTTTTCTATATTCTTGCCATTTAAGATAACTTCTCCAGCATTTGATTTTATAAGGCCTGTAAGTGCATATACTAGTTCAGATTGACCATTGCCCTCTATTCCTGCAATACTTAATATTTCTCCTGCTCTTACTTTAAAGCTTATATCTTTAAGTAGATCTTTTTGTGAAGTTTTTGACTTAACAGATAGGTTTTTAACCTCTAGTATTACATTTTTAGGTTCAGCTGGAGTTTTTTCAACTTCAAAGCTTACATCTCTTCCAACCATCATTTTAGAAAGATCTTCTTTACTTGAAGTAGCTACATCTACAGTTCCTATATATTTACCTTTTCTTAAAACAGTACATCTATCTGCAACTTTCTTTATCTCATTTAGCTTATGAGTTATAAATATTATACTTTTTCCCTCAGCTATAAGATTTTTCATTATTGCTAGAAGTTCATCTATTTCGGCAACTGTAAGCACTGCTGTAGGCTCATCAAATATAAGTATTTCATTTTCTCTATAAAGCATTTTTAGTATTTCTACTCTCTGCTGCATTCCAACTGTTATGTCTTCAATCTTTGAATCTGGATCTACTGAAAGATTGTACTTTTCACTAAGCTCAACTACTTTCTTTCTTGCATCATCCATTTTTAACATTCCGCTTTTAGTCGTCTCTCTTCCAAGTACTATGTTTTCCAATACTGTGAAGTTTTCAACAAGCTTAAAGTGCTGATGCACCATTCCAATACCTAAATCATTAGCATCGTTAGGGTTTTTTATTTTTACTTCTTCTCCATCTTTTTTGATTATCCCTTTTTCTGGTTGATATAATCCAAAAAGTACGCTCATTAAGGTTGATTTTCCCGCTCCATTTTCTCCAAGAAGTGCATGTATCTCGCCCTTTTCTACTTGAAGAGTTATGTTGTCATTCGCTATTATTCCGGGAAATTCCTTGGTTATATTTATCATTTCGATACAATAACTCATATGATCTCCATTCCTTTTCCTTTTCATTTTTATAATATTAAATAGGTATATTATGAAGTATTCCCATTTTTTTAATTTTTTATAGATTTTTGAAACAATTTATTTTAAACTTACAATTTAATTTTCTAATTTAAAATTAAAACCAAATATCAAAATATTATTCCAGGATATTATTTTCTGAATTTTTTCTTTATTTTAAAACGTGAAAAAGGTGTGAATATTCCACACCTTTCTCAAGTTTTATTTTTTTACTGCATGAAATTCATTATTTTTTAATTATTAAGCTATTTCTTCAACTTTTACAGCTTTAACAGGGATGTCTTTTAAAGCAACTTCTTTGTCGCCATCTTTATCTTTCATTATAGCTACTTCTCCAGCTACAAGTTTAGCAAATATTGCGTCATAATCTTCTTTAGTGAATTTTTCAAATTTGCTTGTATCCATTGGTAGTGCTACACCATCAACATCAGCTCCAAGAACTGCACTTACTCCACCTGGGAATGAATCTGAGTAGTATGCTCCTATAGCATCATACACTGATTTTCCAAGCATTTTCATTGCTGAAGTCATTACTGTTGCTGATTCTGGTGATTGGTCTACGTCAACACCTATAACTTTTCCATTTGAAGCTTCTGCTGCTGCCATAACTGAGTTTCCTACAGCTCCACCACATGCGAATATAACTTCTGTTCCTCCTTGATACCAAGAAGCTGCTTTTGATTGAACTTCTGGAGTTGCTTTGAAGTCTCCAGTGTAGTTGTATTTAAGTTGTAAATCTGTGATTCCCATTTCTTCAGCTGCATATTCTGCACCTTGAACAAATCCGTATCCAAATCTAACAACCGCTGGAACTGCCATTCCACCCATAAATCCAAGTTTAGTATTTCCATCTTTTACAGCTGCATATCCTGCAAGGAATCCTGCTTGCTCTTCTGCATAGAATACTGAGTATACGTTGTCATTTAATTTAAATTCAGTGTAAGTTCCATCTTGTGGAGTTCCATCAAGAAGTATGAATTTTACATCTGGGTAAGTATCTTGAGCTTTGAACACTGCTGGCTCGAAAAGGTATCCAGGTGTTACTACAACTTTAGCACCAGCTTTTACAGCTAGGTCTATTGAAGCTAAGTAAGCATCTGTAGTTTTCTCAGATGGTTGATAGTATTTGTGAGTAATTTTGTTTTCTTCTGCGTACTTAACAAGACCCTCCCAAGCACCTTGGTTAAAAGATTTGTCATCAATTGTTCCTACGTCTGTAATAAGTGCTAAATCATAAGTATCAGATCCACCACTTTCAGATCCACCGCCACAGCCTGTAAGAACTGAAATTCCAAGTACCATTACTAGTAATAAACTTAGTATTTTTTTCATAATATCCTCCCGATTATGTTTTGATAATATTTTGTTACCATACAAATATTATCATATTTGTTTTTAAAATAAAAGCCTTTTCCTCATTTTGAAAACATTAAACCAATAAATTATTTAATCTATTTTAATTTTAATAGATTCTTTGGAGAAAAACCTGCAAGAAGAAGTTCATCTAGTTTATAAACTACAAATTCTTCCTTGCTTTTTCCGACAATAACTTCAAATGTTGTCGGATCACAAAATTCCATCATTACCTGTCTACACACTCCACATGGCGATATAAGCTCTATTGGAGGTTGTCCTTGAGGTCCACCTACTACTGCAATTGCTGTAAATTCCATTTTACCTTCACTTACAGCTTTAAAAAATGCCGTTCTCTCAGCGCAGTTTGTAGGACTATATGCTGCATTTTCAATATTACAGCCCGTCACAATGCTTCCATCTTCACAAAGAAGTGCTGCGCCTACAGCAAATTTTGAATACGGCACATATGCCATTTCTCTAGCTTTTAAAGCTTCTTCTACTAAATAACTGTAATCTACCATGGCAATGCCCCCTTATTTCTATGCTATTTCAAGTGCTAGCTCCATCATTTGAGTAAATGCATTTTGTCTTTCTTCTGCGGTACTTGCTTCTCCTGTAAATGGACAATCTGAAATTGTACATATAGCAAGCGCATTTTTACCAGCTCTAGCTGCATTCATATAAAGTGCGGCAGCTTCCATTTCAACTGCAAGTACGCCCATTCTTTGCCACTCTATTAGTCTTGGTTGATCATCATAGAAAGTATCTGAAGAATAAATATTTCCTACTTTGTAAGTAAGTTTAAGCTCTTCTGCTTTATCTGCAGCTTTCTTTAAAAGATCATAACTTGCAAGTGGTACAAAGTGTCCTGGAAGTCCATACTGTGCTACAAAATTTGAGTTTGTACAAGCACCCATTCCTATAACTATATCTTTTATTTTTAGATCTGGATGTATAGCTCCTGCTGAACCTATTCTTATTATGTTCTTAACATCATAGAAGTTGTATAATTCATAAGAATATATTCCTATAGATGGCATTCCCATTCCGCTTGCCATTACAGATACACGCTTACCTTTGTAAGTTCCTGTATATCCATGTATTCCTCTTACGTTATTTACCATCACTGCATCTTCTAAAAAATTCTCAGCTATAAATTTAGCTCTTAATGGATCTCCTGGCATCAAAACTGTTTCTGCAAAATCGCCCGCTTTTGCCGTTATGTGTGGAGTTGGTATGTTGTTGTTACTCATAATGTTCACCTCTTCTTAAAATTTTTAATAAGTTCCTTTTTCTACTGCTTCATTTTTTATAAGCTTAACTACCTTGCTAGTTCCTAATCTGTCCGCTCCAAGCTCTATAAAATCTTTAGCATCTTCAAGACTGACTATTCCACCAGCTGCCTTTATTTTTACATCGCTTCCTACATATTTTTTGAAAAGAATTATATCTTCTTTAGTCGCACCAGATGTGCTAAATCCTGTAGATGTCTTTATAAAATCTGCTCCCGCTTTTGTAACAAGCTCGCACATTTTTATCTTTTCATCATCTGTAAGAAGACAGGTTTCTATTATAACTTTTAAAACCTTATCTTTACAAGCTTTTTTTATTGCCGCTATTTCATCAACTATTTCGTCATATTTTTTATCTTTTAAGTCTCCGATATTTATAACCATATCGATTTCATCTGCGCCGTTTTTTATTGCATCTTCTGTTTCAAAAACCTTAACCGCTGTAGTCATATATCCATTAGGAAATCCTATAACTGTACATATAGCTAGATTTTCTCCTACATGTTCTTTTGCTCTTTTTACAAAACTTGGTGGGATACATGCACTTGCAACCTTATATTTAACTGCATCATCGCATATTTCTTTAATTTGTTCCCAAGTTGAAGTCTGTGCTAATAGAGTATGATCTACCTTGCCTAAAATTTCATTAAATTCCATCTTTAATGCTCCTTCTTTTGCTAAGTCAAACGTTTCACAAGTTTTTCTGATAACGTTTTTTCTTGCACCGTTTTAATCACCTTATAATATTACCAAAAACCCCGAATTTTATCAAGTTAAAATAATCATTAATGTTCGAAGGAAATGTAACAATTTTTTACTAAACTAATATCAGGGCAAAAAACATATTGAATATGCTATAATATATTATACCAAAATATTTGCGAGGTTCCACATATGAATAAAAATTTTAAGTATAAACCAAAATCAAATCATATAAATTTGAGCAGAAAAAGTATCTTTATTTTTTTTACAATAATATTGCTTTTTCTGTCGTCTTTTTACTACGTTTACATATATACCCCTAGACACAATACTAATCTACATTTTTCTAATGCCGAATTAGAATATCTTAAAAACACAAATAAAATTTTGTACGCTGCCGATCAAAATGCCCCTCCCCTTAGATTCGTTGATAAATCTGATGGCCAGTACAAGGGCGTGGTTATAGACTATCTATCCCAACTTTCACTTGAAATAGGCCTTAACATTGATACCAAGCCCATGATATGGGAAAATGCTTTAAGTAGTCTAAAGTCTTCTAAAAGCCAAATGTGTGATGTTTTCATAAATGAAGAAAGAGCAGAATATTTTATATTTACAAAACCCATATACAATTTAAGAGGTGCGGTCGCTGTAAATAATTCATACAACGGAAATTTAAAAGAACTATTTTCTAAAAATATACGTCTAGCCACTCAAAAAGGAGATTACCTTAATTTCTATATGGTAAAAACTTACCCCAATGTAGAGCTAGTATATACCCCAGATGTAGAAACTGCTATGGAGCTTCTTAATAAGGGAGCTGTAGATGCTGCTGCTGGAGATGAACCGGTTGTATCTTACTTTCATGACCCAGAAAAATACCCTAATATAAAAATATTAGATACTGCACTTTATGAAAATCCCGTAGTGTTCGCGCTTCCCAAAAATGAAACCGTACTTCTTTCTATATTAAACAAAGGCATAGATTCTATAAACGCAAAAAATCAGCTCGAAAAAATTCAGCAAAAATGGTTTGGAATATCAACTCCAATTACCTATCCATATGAAGAACAATCTCTAATTCGCTATGCATTTCTAGCAATACTTCCGTTTATTATACTTTCAATTGCTGTGATGTATATGAACGCCTCTCTAAAAAGACAGGTGGTAGAATATGCTGAAAAAGAACAGTTTCACGAAAGACTCTCACTTCAATCCAACAAAATGGCTGCTATCGGAGAGCTTGCTTCTGGCATTGCACATGAGATAAGAAATCCACTTGGAATAATCAGAACTCAAAGCTTTATAATTAAAAACAATTCCGAATCTGGAGAAAACACCTTAAAATCCCTAGAATATATAGACTCATCTGTAGAAAGAGCTAGTAACATAATAGATAATTTGCTTAATTTTTCTAAAATTTCAGGTGAAGAAAAAGAAAATACAAATATAAAAACCTTTATAGAAAATATAGTTTCACTTGAAAACAAACTCCTTACTAAAAGAAATATTTCTCTTGAAATAAACTGTAACCCATATACAATAGTATCTATAAATCAAGAGGCTATGAAACATATAATTATAAACCTTCTTTCAAACGCCACAGATGCCCTGTGTATATACGACATTGCTGGAAACTATGTTCAAACGGTGAATGAAAATCCTAAAATAACAATAGCAGTATCACAAAATAAAGAACAAAATTACCTAAGAATAGACTTCACCGATAACGGAGTTGGTATAAAAAAAGAAGATGCCGATCAAATATTTAATCCCTTCTTTACAACAAAGGGCCCTAACAAGGGTACAGGTCTTGGACTTTATATAGTATATAATGAAATCAATAAATTAAATGGAAAAATATGGGTTAATAGCGAATTAGGAAAATATACCACCTTCTCTTTGAGCCTCCCTACAAATTAAACCATAATATAATAACATAATTAGGAAGTGATAATATGAGTAAAATGAAAATCCTTGTAGTAGATGATGAACAAGACTATAGAGAAACCTTTAAAATGCTTCTTGAAAGCAAAAATTTTATAGTAGAAACCGCTCAAAATGCAGACGAAGCTTTGGAAAAAATGCATAGCGAATACTTTCCCCTAGTACTTTCTGATGTCATAATGCCTGGTACAGATGGCATCGAATTTCTCATAAAATCAAAACAGGAAATCCTAAAACCATTTGAGCTTATCTTGGTTACAGGCTATGGCAATGTTCAAACTGCTATTTCTGCAATCAAAAATGGTGCTTTTGGCTTTTTTATAAAAAGTCATAATCCAGAAGAACTAATAATCGAAATTGAAAAAGCTCGTCGTTCAATAGAAATGAAAAACAAACTTTCTTTGTATGAGCAAAAAAATAGTGATGAATCCTACCTTAGTAGCAGCAAAAATCTGAAGATGAATAGAGTATTAGAGCTTGCCAAAACCATAGCTCCTTCAGATTCAAATGTCCTTATAACTGGCGAGTCTGGAGTAGGAAAAGAAATAATCGCCAAGCTTATCCATGAAAATAGTAATCGTTCAAATATGCCCTTTATAGCTATAAACTGTCAAGCCTTCTCAGATAATATGATTGAATCTGAGCTTTTTGGGCATGAAAAAGGCGCATTCACAGGTGCCATTGATAAACGTATAGGAAGATTTGAAGAAGCTAATGGGGGTACAATTTTTCTCGATGAGATAGGTGAGCTTTCTGCAAATACTCAAGTAAAACTTCTTCGAGTACTTGAGAATCGAACTATAGAAAGAATCGGTTCAAATAAGAGCATCTCTGTAAACTTTAGACTTATATCCGCTACAAATAAAGATATCTATCCTGAAACTCAAGATTTTTTTAGAGAGGATCTGTTTTATAGAATAAATACAATTGAGCTAAAAGTACTTCCGCTTAGAGAACGAAAAGAAGACCTTGAGGATTTAATATTTTTCTTTTTAAATCACTTTAAAGAAAATATGAAAAAACACATTGATTCAATCTCTCCATCTACAATGGATTTTCTTAAAAATTACGACTATCCGGGAAATATAAGGGAGCTTAAAAATATAATTGAAAGACTTGTGGTTACTTCAAAAGGCAGTATTCTTAATATAGAAAAAAATGAGCTTTTTGAAAATATATCATTCTCAAATCAGGCTGAAAATTTAGGT
>JBOFWC010000054.1:0-8018 GCA_051653405.1 Proteocatella sp.
ACTTCCATTAAAACAAGGATTGAAACATTAAATCCCGGAGAATATGAAAAGCAGTGGGTGGAGTCACAGAGCAACTTCCATTAAAACAAGGATTGAAACTTTGAAGCTTCTCCAAATGAACCATCGGAGCCACCAGTCACAGAGCAACTTCCATTAAAACAAGGATTGAAACCCGTAGCATTTATGACAAATCATTCCAGACTCGTGAACAGTCACAGAGCAACTTCCACTAAAACAAGGATTGAAACATTGAGTATCCACAATTACAAAAAGCAGTATCATTTTGTCACAGAGCAACTTCCATTAAAACAAGGATTGAAACACTAACGAGCGTACGTAACCCTCCAATCATCATTGAGTCACAGAGCAACTTCCATTAAAACTAAAAACTAGATTTATGATCTCTGCAAATAGCAGGGATTTTTTATTGCTATAAAATAAACAAAATGTTTGATTAATTAGAGGGTTATGATAAGATAGAAATATATTGAACTTAGGAGGAAACTATGAATAAAAAATCAAAGATATTACCGCTTATTATAATTATGATGTTTGTTGGAAGTGTACATTTTATATTTGCAACTGGAAATAGTGTAGATTACAATAATGAAAAACTGGAAGTAATAGAGTCAAGAATAGATAATATTGAGGAAAAATTTTATTATGAAGAACGTATAAAATCATTAGAATTAGAATTAATATATTTGAAGAATTTTTTAAATATAGCATCATCTATAAGTGTTCTTGCTTTTATAATAGCGTTTTATTCTATATGTAAAAACGTAAAAAACAATGTAGATGAAGCTGTAGCAAAACAAATATCAAAACTTACAGATGAACAAGTAGGATATGTTAAAGAAATTATTGAAAAGATAAGAAAAGAAAATAAAGTATATAGCAAAAAAATTGCAATTTTGAGTAAATCTAAAAATTCAAATGCGGATATAAAAAAAGTTTTGTATGAATTTGATAATGTAGAGGATTATGAAGATATAGCAAAAATACCATTGAAAAACCTTATTGTTTTTAAAAATATGGACAATGCGTATACGCAAGACGAAATTCGTGATATCCTTAATAATTTTAATGATGATAAAAGTAAAATTATATTATTAAATCAAGGTAGAATTGAAGGTATAGATAACAAACAAAATATTAACTTTGCAAACAAACTTGATAATTTAAAAGAAGCAATTAAGCGTTCATTAGAAGGAATGTAAGAATATGATCTCTGCAAATAGCAGGGATTTTTTATTGCTATAAAATAAACAAAATGTTTGATTAATTAGAAGGTTATGGTAAGATAAATATGTATTATTTAAGATTTGGAAACCAAGAACTTATTTAGAAAGAGGTGGAATTTTGGGGAATATATTTTACGCTGTAAAAATAGATGTAAATTCTAAGCAAAACTACATATTTTCAAGTAATAGAATGAAGGAAGTTGTAGGGGCATCCAAAATAATTGAATTTGTTACGGAAATATTAGGTCATGTAATAATCGACAAAATGATAGAAGAATATGCTGTAAATCATAATAAATTTACTGATATTATGAAAAGAAAAAATGATGATGGAGATTTTGAAGAATATAGAGGAACTATTCATACCGAAGCTGGTGGTAATGCTATGTATTTTTTTGAATCTGAAGATATAGCAAAAGCGTTTATAAAGAAATTTTCTTTATATGTATTAACTCATTTTGAAGGATTAAGTATAGCAATGGTTATGGAAGAATTTGATATAGAAACAGATTTAGCATTTATTTTATATCAAAAATTAGAAAATAAGATATCAAAGTTAAAAAATAATCCAATAAAATATTCTGGAAAAGTAAATCATGGAATGTATGATAGATGTCCAAATAGTGGAAATGAAATAGGCTATGAAATATTTGAGATAAAAGATGAATTTTTAAATGCGGATGAAGTATCTGATTCAAAAAAAGAGTTTGTATCAAAATTAGTTTCAAAAGAATCATACGATAAGCGATTGTTTTACGAAATAGTTGTAAAAAATGAAAGCATATCAACAAAGATCTACTCTGAAAGTCAAAAATATTTTTTAACAAGTAAATTTAATTTGATAGATGAAGATCCATTTGGACTTAATAAATATGAAACTCAGCCAGATAGTATAGTAAACAGAAAACTGAAATGGATGAAATCATACTATACAATAAGTTATAGTGAAAATATATCAAAAGTTTTCAGTAATTTGGGAAAACATTCATATGATAATAAAACCATTTTTACAAAAAATGAAATTGAAGATATGTTTCTAAACGAGAAAGATAATCTAGGTATAAGTGTATATGAAAAAAGGCTTAGTGCAATAGATAAGCTTGGAGATATAAAAGAAAATAACAGCTCAATGATAGGACTATCAGCATTGGATGGAAATGGTATGGGAGATAAAATAAGAGGAATTCCTAAAGCGTTTTTAGATTTATTTATTTTGAATTTCGAAAATGCAGTGACAGAAGATAGTAAGAACCTTTCATACTTACAAAAAATAAATTCAAACAATATAAATATTTCAGAAGATGAGAAGAACGGACTATCAGATTACGGGAAAAACATTATAACGGGAAATAATATTTTATTTTTAAAGTTTTTTGAGATATTCACAGAGGAAGTTCAAAAAACATATGAGAGTGCGTTCATAAAAATGCTTTCAAATAAAAAAACTCAAGTGAACAAAGCTGCAAATGATAAACAAATAGAAATAGAGAAACTTTGTAATCCAATAGTTCCGATAATAATAGCAGGAGATGATATTTCTTTTTGGTCATCTGGATATGATTGTATACAAGCAACTACTTGTTTCTTAAAAAATGTATCTGTAATAAATAATGAACAAAAACTATCAAACCGAATAATAAAAGAATTAGAAATGTCAGAAAGTATTCCTATAAAGCTAAGAAAAGATGGAAGTCAATTAATAAAAGATTATGTAACTGATAATTTTGATAATATTACTGTATCAGGTGGGATTGCGATAACAAAGATAAGTTATCCAGTATCAAAAGCTTATAAGATAGTAGAAGTATTAGAATCAAATGCAAAGAAAAAAACAAAAGAAAAAGAAATAGATGATAATTATCCAGCTATTTTGGACTGGGAACTTGTAAGAGGAGAAGAAGGAAATTTAAAACACAGAAGAGAAGAACGAAGTATAAGAATATTTGAAAATACTAGAGAATTTGGATTAAGTTTTATAAATAGACCATATGAAGTATTTTCAAAATATTCGGCTGAAGAAAATCAAATGGATAAATTTATAGAAGTTGTAAATGATATTATTAAAATTATGAAAGAAAAAGACAAGTCTACACAATTAAAATCTCTATTTAGAAAGATGGAAAAAAATCCAGCAGAAGCATTGCTGTTTGCAAATTCAAAAAATATAGATATAAGTAAAACTGAAATGCTATTAGATGCAATTGAAATTATAGGCTTATACGAATAGAGAATTTTGATTAAAGAGGGAGTATATTATGGTGAATTATGAAATAACTTTAGAATTACTTTCAGATGCTTGCTTTGGGGCAGGTGTATCGCAAAATGGATTGGTAAATAATGAAGTATTATTAGATAGTGATGGATATCCATATCTTCTAGGAAAAACTTTTAAAGGAGTTTTAAGAGAGAGTATAGATAATATAATGTATTTAGCATTATCAGAAAATGAAAATAAAAAAATAGATAGATGGTTTGGAAAAAAGAATGCAGGAGAAACTCATATAGAGGGAATTAGCAAAAGAATAAATGATAACCAGGGGGAACTTTATATATCCAATTTTGAATTAACAGATGATATAAAGATACCACTTGAAAATATTATAGACAGATATACTAATTTAATCAAATTATATAAATCTATTCCCAAAAATAAGAGAAAGCCTTATATCAAGTTGTATAGAGAAAATGTGGCTTTATGCTCAATTATGGGATTAGAATCTTCGACTAGAATTTCAGATAAAGGAACGGCTAAAGACGGTTCGCTAAGAACTATGAGAGTGCTAAAAAAAGGAATTAAATTCAAAGCTCAGCTAAATGTGAAAGAAGAGCTAAGCAAAGATGATGAAGAACTTTTGAAACAATGTCTTAATTCTATAACTAGTATAGGCATAAACAAAACCAGAGGTAAAGGTCGAGTTAAGGTTAGTTTAGAAAAAGCTACAAAAGTAAGCCTTACAGAGTTTACAGCAACTAAACAAGAAAATGAGGCTGATAATAATGTTTTATTATATAAATTTAAACTTTTACAACCCGTAAAAATAGTTTCAAGTGGAAGTAGTTATGATGCGGAAGATACGCAAAAGCATATTAATGGGTCGGCTATAAGAGGAGCTGTTTTAAATAGATCTATAAAAGGATTAAAAGAAGAGATTATCTTAGAAGTTTTAGAAAAAATTAAATTTTATAATGCATATCCTTTAATAGATAATAATTATTCGATTCCAACTCCAAATATTTTCAGAATATCTAAACAAGATGATAAAGTTAATAAAAGTAATGAATATACAAAATTTACAGGTACAGAAGATAATGATAATTTCATGTTTACAACTGTTTTTGAAAAAAACGATTCTATATTTGAGCAGAAGTCAAGGAATAAAAAATATAGTGCAGGTGAATTTTGTTATCAATGTAAAGGCGAAGATACGCTAATTGTTTTTGATGTAAAAACTAAAGAATATTTTCATCATACTCATGGAAATGATAGAGAAAATTTGTTTAGATATAAAGCAATATCTGAAAATCAGGAATATTATGGAATTATTGATATGAGTGAATTTGGAGGAAATAATAATTCTACGAAAAAAGTAAAAGAAGGAATTGAAAAGCTAGATTATTTGTGGCTTGGAGGTTCTAAAAACTCTGGTTATGGAAAAGTAGTTATTCAAGAAAAAAAATATTTTAAAAATTTAGAAGAAGCGTATTCACATATGGGACTATCTCAAGATGAAAAAGCACATTATTGTTATAGTGATTTACAAATAAAAGATGAAAATGAAATTAATGATGAAATGGGAATGTTTAATTTTGAAAGTTCAAGTATAGATATAGGAATATCTTCAGGTTACAATTCGTATTGGGGAAGCAGGACTCCTTCAAAGATAATAATAAAAAAAGGAAGTGTTATTTCAAACGAAGATTTTGAAAGATTAAAACTGGAGAATAAACTTGAAAATTTTCAAGAGGGATATGGACTTTTATTAAAAAATTCATTTGAAAATATAAACAAAATAGCAAAATATGACCCTGATGATTTGGAAGATACTCAATCTGAAAGTAGTAATATGCGTATGGAAACAGATATAAGCAAAAGAATAAAAATAGACTGTTCTAAAAATGTAATAGAATATGTAATTCAAAGTGAAATTGCAGAAAGAATACAAAATAAACATATGGAAAAATTTGAAAAATATATAGAACATACTTTAGGTAAAACTTATAAAAGTTCAATAAATGAATTAATAAATATAATAGATGAAAGTATTTTAAAAAATGATAATGGGACATTAATAAAGGATTGGATTGGCAAGAAAGACTCGATTAGTCTAAATAGGAGTCAATCTATTAAAAATAGAAAACTTATAAACTTAGAAATAATAAAATATCATACAATACAAGATATATTCAAAAATAATACATTTTCAAAAGAACAAAAACAAGAAAATAATAATAGCTTTTATGGATTAGATATAGATTATGAAAATATGAAAAAAAATATAGAACCTTTATTATTGGATATACTTAGTGATAAAGAAAAACAATATTTAAATCAAATTCTTGTAAGAAATATACTTTATTATGCAGCTAAATTGAAAAATTAAAATTAGAATTTGAAGATGAAAAGAGGTATTTTAATGTACAAAAATAAAATTACAAAACATCAAATACAGATAAAAAATACAACTCCTTTTATAATAGGAACAGGAGAAGAGGGGATAAAAAACCTTCAAATTCAAGATGGTTATGCAAAGATTCCTGCTACAAGTATAGCTGGTTTATTTAGAGAATTTTTGAAAAACCAAATAAAAGATGAAGATATATATAAAGCTGTATTTTTGGAAGATTTTAAAGAAAGCAGATATTTATTAAAGCGTAGAAATTTTAGATATCAATCTATGCTTTTGGTAAACGATGCATATTCATCAAAAGTAATAAATTTAGAAAATGATATATCAAAGCGAACAAGCATAAAAATAAATAAAGAAACACAAACTGCAGAAGATAAAACTTTATTCGAAACATATTATATAAATGAAGGTAAAGAATTTATAATAACTTTTGAAAATAGAAAGTTTTGGAGAGATAATCCACAAATAAGCAAAAAAGATATACAAGATAAAAAAGATATAAGTAAAGAAGATTCTGTTGATGAATTTCTTTACACTACTTTAAATAAATATATAGAATTATTTATAGAAAGCTTGAATAGTGGACAGATTTCAATAGGAGCATTAGAAAATAATGGTTTTGGAACTTTTGTAGTAAAAAAATATGCAAGTAGAGAATATAACTTAAACGAAAAAGCTGAAATGAATTCATATTTAGTACAAAAGTATGATGATTTAGAGCTGAAAGCATATGATAATATAAAGAAAAATAATATGACAGTAAGTTATAAGATATCATTAGCTTGCAATGAAGGAATGATTGTAAAAGGAAATGTTATTTCGGAAGGAGATTCAAATTTTACAGATTCTTATATCGAAAAAACTGTTCGAGGAGATAAGTATATAATTCCATCTAAAACATTAAGAGGATTTTTAAGAGCTTATTTTGAAAAACAAATATCAGGACAATCAGATATTCAAAAATCATTTATAAATAAGATTTTTGGAGATGAAGAAAATAAAGGGAAATTGAAAATATCAGATATAGAGCTTGATAATAATAGTAATTTCAAAAAAACCAGAATTCAAATAGATAGGTTTACAGGAGGGGCAATATCAGGAGCTTTAATTACAGAACAGCTTGTTACTTGGGAAAAATCTGATTTACTTTTAGATTTATCAAAACTAGATCAGATGGAGCTAGATTTTACTAATAGAATGTTGGTTTTATTTTTACAAGATATGAATTTAGGCAAGCTTAGCATAGGTAGTGGAAAAACTGTAGGATACGGAAAACTAGAGTTTGTTGATGTTGAATATGTAGACAATAGACATGAAAGATAGGTGGGGAATTTGGAAACAGAAAAAATAGAAATTATAAATCTTGAAGATTTAGATTCAAAATTAGAAGAAGCTTATAAAAAATATGAATATATATGGATTCATGGATACAATCAACTGAGTTTGAAAAGGACAAAAGAATATAGTTTGATAAATGCTATGAATGATACTATAAATGACAATCAAACTGATTATAATATAGATAATATACTTCAGGTAAAGTTTTTTACAAAAGGAGAAGAAGTAAGTTTTACAAAAGATGAAGGTTTATGGAAAAAGAAAATTGTAAAAATAAGTGATGAAGAAATAAACAGTGATAATGTATTTTTATCTCAACAAGTAATATCAAAGAATGTAGCAAATAAAGGAGTTTTAGGAGAAAAACTAGGAGATACAAAAAAAGCAGTACTTATAGTGGCTAAAAAAATAGGATATTTAGAAAATCAAACTGCATATGTAAAAAGTACACATTTTTATGATTTACAAATAAAAGATTTAAGTTTTAAAGTGGAGGACTAATATGAAAATAAATGATATAGAGACCGCAAAAACCCCATATAACTTTATCCCTTTTCCAGACCAAGTAATATATAGATATGATAACTTTGAAAATATTCCAAAACACGATTATAGATATGATTTGGATGAAGAAAATTATAGTACAGGATATATAGAATACGATATAGTTCCTCAAACTCCTATTTACATAGGATCAAAAACTGGATTCATAAAAATAAATGGTAGATATGTTATTCCTGGAAGTACAATGAAGGGAAAAATAAGAAGTAATGCAGAAATAATATCTATGGCATATCCAAAGTTTGTA
>JBOFWC010000055.1:0-6062 GCA_051653405.1 Proteocatella sp.
AGTTGAACCATCTGTTTTTTAAATTCTGTTGTAAACGTTCGGCGTGCTTGTTTGGACATTATAAATATTCACTCCTTAACTTGATATGTTTATTTTACAAGCCCTTATTTTTTCTGTCCAACTTAGTGTAGCCGATCCAAACTTTGATCTTAGAGATTTATGGACAGGAAAGTATATTGAGTCGTGGCCGAATAATATTGAATTATATTATGAAAAAGGAGAGGTCCTTTTAGATTTTATCCCAAATGTTTTATCTTGGTTAATTTTTACTGATAAAGTAGTTGATATAATCAAGAATTTAAATGGGAATAAAATTCAAGTTTATCCTGTGCAAATCTCAAAAAAAGGCGATAAGGTAAAGTGTTATTGTGTAAATGTTGTAAATGTGATTGAGTCAGTTGCAGCATTTGACTGGGATAAATCAGAATATATATCATGGGAGGATGATCCTGAATATATAAAATATATAAGAAAAATTGTTTTAAAAGGTGATAAGATTTATAGAAATCTAGATATATTTCGTTTGGACGAAAGTAAAAATTATATTATTGTGTCTGAACGTATAAAAGAAGAATTTGAGAAAGAAAAAATAGTAGGTTTTCGCTATACTCCTCTTGAAATGGTATGATAATAGCGAAACAAACGAAGACCGAGAGTGAAATTGCAAACACTAATTCATGCTCTTGACGAGACAATCGGAGGAACCAGGGAAGCTTCTTTTTTGACAACAAGCTGTGTTGGAATTTGTTGTAGGGGCAATCCTCAGTCTCTGCTGTAAACGGAGGAGAAAGAGAATCAAAAATATAAGAATAATGAGGGACTATCAATGCTACCCGATATGGATATATGATGAAAAGGGCTATTTGATTTGCAATGACTTACCAGCTGAGTTGAAAAATGAAAAAGAAATAGGGGATATTTTAAATCATATTCAAACAGTATATGATAGTCTCTTTGTTGATGATGAAATTCAGTTTAGGTATCAAGGATTTGCAGAGGAAACTACAAAACGTGAATTTGAGAAAAATGTTTTGAAAGTGTTAGGGCTAATAGAATCAAAAGTTGGGAAATTGTATAAAATAGAAAACAGAATAGGCATAGATTAAAATAATTCTGTGCTGGAAATTGTAAAAAGAAGTAAATTGTCGTTGATCGATGTTATAGTGATGTTGCAAAAGAGGAAACCGGGAAATAGATATTTAAGCCTTTTGAATAATTAGGAGGAATATAGTGAAGGAATTAGAAAAAATATTGCTTGACTATGAAAGTGCGTGTATTAAAGGGGAAGAAGCACAGGAAAATGGAGATTATCAAAATTTCAATAAACAATATAGGGTGATACAAAAAATTCGGAAGGAGCTAAAAGAAAACCCTGAGTATGGTATAGACAAGTTATTACCGTATTTGGATCATCCGAGTCCGTTTGTTAGATTAAAAACAGCATTTAGTGTTATTCCTGTAGCACCGGAAAGAGCCAAGGAAGTGCTTACTCAACTAAAAGAAATTCGAGGATTAACAGGTTATTCTGCAGAAACAACATTGTCAGAATGGAAAAAAGGAAATTTGAAATTTGACTAAAATACGATAAACAATAGCCATCAATGGCGTAGATAGAATTAGGAAAATTAAATTCTTAGAGGGTGGTGAGTAAGTTGGTAGAAAAGATCGATGAAGCCAAACGAATTCTTAATATGCAAAATGCATTCGGAAAAGTGTTACAGACGAAAGATCCATTCGGAGAAATGTTTCAACTCTGCATACAGGAAAAACAGATACTGTGCCCGACGGATGGATATTACCTTAATAGAGAGCAGTTCAAAGCACTTCAAGATACCCTTATTACTCTGGGAGAAAATAAGGTGTATTTTTCAGAAATTGAGGCCGACGAATGTTTCTCAGACAATAGTTGTAGTCATTGGGAGATTTCTGTGATGGATTCATACGAGGAATATCTAAAGTTGCCTGTGATATTAGAAAACTCACTATACTCTTTAAATGGGAGATGGGGAATACTCATTTCTCAGGAAGAACATGCAGTAATAGGAGGGACAAGTGAGTTTATGGCTAAATATAAAGAATACTATACAAATTGGTTTAAGGGAGAAAGAACTTTCTGCCAAAAATGGGAGTACAACAAAAAAACTATAATTCCGATCTCAGTTGGCTTTCAAAGCTTAGTGTAGCCGATCCAAGAAATCATGTTGCACGATAAGGGGGGATAGGGTGTATTATTTAGCTTGTTCCATTTTTGGTTCAATGATATGTGTTATTCTTCTTGCATTTCTTACTAGAAGTTTTGATAACGTTAGAGGTTATATTATAATCTTTATTGGAATTCCTTTGGGAGCGTTATTGGGATTATTAACGGTAAAGATGATTAAAAACGATTCTACTGTAATTCGTAAAAGTATAATTACAGTAGGGCTTACTGCCTTACTCCACTTTACAGGTGGTCTCATTGGAAGTGCAGGAGGGTTTGTAGTTTGCAATTTACTGGTTCATACCTTTGAACTGTCATGGGGTGGGCAGTTCAATATCCTAGGAATTTTCATAGGTGGTGTTTTGGGGATTTTGTTGGTAAAAAAATAAGCAGTGGATAGGCATAATAAAATGAACAGTTTTCTTGAGGAACTGCTAGAATAATAAGAAACCATAACCAAAATGAACGGATAGAGAAGCTGGGGACGTTTCTTTCTTGACGACAAAGTGATAATCTTTAAATAAGAATTGGTGAAGGCTGCAAAAAAATGGGAACCAAAACATTGATATTTGAGAGAAGATAATGAGGTATGAAAATAACGGGAACAAGGTCATATATAAAGGTTGAAATTGAAGGAAAAGTTGTTGAAATTAAAGGTGAGTTGCTGGTAGGAAGTTTCATAGCCTATAAAGACACGATTGAAAATTGGGAACCTCCATATGAATTAGAAAAAATTGATGATGTGATGAAGCAAAAAATAATAGAAATGGTTATTAATAAAACAAAAAGGGGACACCGGGGACGTTTCTTTTTTGTCAACAAGATGATATTTTGGTGAAGGTTGCCAAGAAAAGTGCGAAAGTTAAGGTGGATTGGAGTTTTCTATATCGGAATGGAAATGAGCTACAAGAATACCAAGAGGAATTATATCTAAACGTTGACAAAAAAGAAACGTCCCTAACTGTCCACTAACTGTCCAGCTATTAGTAAATTGCCAGTTGGTGAACGAATTGCAGCTGTTAAAACTAAAGCAGCAGAAGTGGCGGAGCGAAATGGTTGGTTTAAAGAAAGAGCATATAGTAAAATAAACAATAGGGATGTGTTTAAAGACCCTAAAACGGGTGAGCTCTATTCACTTGACACGCAGCATGGACGTTTTGAAAAATGTAATAGTAAAGGGAAACATCAAGGAGAAATAAACATAGATCTTTCGCAAATTAAGCCAGCTGATTCATCTGGTAGTCATGACTTGATTGTGAAATAAGGAGAATTTTATAAATGAAAGAAAAGGTAGCAGAAGCTATAAGCAAAGTGTATTTTAAAAAAGAATACGACTTTTTTAAAATACTATGTAATGAAAAACTCTATATGTTGGACAAATTCTGTGAAGTTCTAAAAAAATCCATTCGCTATATTGAAGTGGACCCGCATACTAAAAATCCGGCTCGCGAATGGTATGTATATTTTAAAATTGTAAAGGAAGGTGATTTTTCAATAAAATACAATACGGTAATTAAAGTTTCAAAAATTGTTCCCGTATTTTATATTCAGCATGAGTTTGAGGTTGAGAATAGAGATAAAAACAGAATAGGTCCTTTTTTAGAAGGATATTCGGGTGAGGCATATTGTAGAAGTCAGTTTGAATTACATGAAAATGTTAGAAAGTTTTTAAATACTAAAGGGTTTGAAGAACTTTCGTATGCCGAGATGAAGGAAGTTATATGTGGACTAAATATGCCGAAAGGGACAACAATTTTCGGGAAACAAATGACTGTTGAGACAGCGCTTTTTAGAGATGTATTTGATCTGTGTTCGGAAAGCGTAGCAAAAGACTACTAGTACTCAAAAGGCCAACAGATGTGAAAATCTGTTGGCCTTTTGGTATACGGGAGACGATTCTTTTAGTGCTAGGGACACTAGGCACTAGTGCACTGAACAATGCTAATCAAAATTCATGATACACTGGGGACGTTTGATAAGGTATAATATTTTTCGCAAAAACAAATAAAGACATGAATCTCGTCCTTTGTTAAAATTAAGTCGCCAAACCAAACCCACAAAGGAGACGAGAATCATGTCTGACAACATTATACAATTAAACGAGAATTTAATCAAAACTGAGTTGAAATCCTTGGTTAAGCAAAGTGTAGAGGACACCCTCAATACGTTACTGGATCAAGAGGCCGCCGAGCTTACGAACGCTGCCAAATACGAGCGGTCGAGTCATCGTAATGGCTATCGGTCCGGTCATTATAGCCGCAACCTCCAAACTACAGCTGGAACCGTTTCTTTGAAGGTCCCTAAATTAAAAGGCATTCCTTTTGAAACGGCGATTATTGAGCGTTATCGCCGCCGCGAAAGCAGCGTTGAAGAAGCTCTTATAGAAATGTATCTGGCGGGTGTTTCTGTTCGCCGCGTTGAGGATATTACAGAGGCTCTTTGGGGGTCCAAAGTATCGCCCAGCACCATCAGTAACCTAAACAAGAAAGCATATGCCCATATCGAAGAATGGCGAAATCGTCAGCTTTCGAGCGAAGAATATCCCTATGTATTCGTTGATGGGATCTATTTAAAGCGCAGTTGGGGTGGTGAATTTGAAAATGTCGCCATCCTAGTAGCCATTGCCGTAAATCAGGATGGTTTCCGTGAAGTAGTCGGTGCTGCTGAAGGGATGAAGGAAGATAAAGAAGGCTGGAAGGGATTCCTTTCTTCCCTGCGAAGCCGTGGCCTCAAAGGTGTCCAGCTTGTTGTTGGGGACAAATGCCAAGCGATGTGCGACTCTGTGACGGAAATATTCCCAGAAGCGAAATACCAGCGTTGTAGTGTACATTTCTTCAGAAATATATTTTCTGTGGTGCCCCGCAAATACTGTAAGGAAATTGCCAGGATGCTGAAAGCGATTCATTGTCAGGAAGATAAACAGGCAGCTCTTGAAAAATCTGAACTGGTTGCAGAAAAGCTAAGAAAAATGAAATTGGCTAAAGCGGCTGAAAAGCTCACCTCTGGCATCGCAGAAACCCTTACTTATATGGATTTTCCAGAAGAACATTGGAAAAAGATCCGTACAAACAATGCAATAGAGCGCCTTAACCGTGAGATACGGCGCCGGACGCGTGTTGTTGGCACTTTCCCCGATGGGGAAAGTGCATTAATGCTGGTCTGTGCGAGACTTCGCCATGTTGTTAACTCTCAATGGGGTTGTAAAAAATACATGGATATGAAGCATCTTTATGGATGTGATGCGGATACAATTCTCGACTGATTTTTCCATGGATGAGATTTATGAATTTGCGAAAGAACGTTGACAGTACCCAGCACCTCTTACAGGCTGCCCACAACCACAAAAAGCAAGCAATTTCATCTCATATTTCCGCCCTTGCTGAAAAGCTTATTTCAAAAGAAAAGGACATCCATTTGGACGCCCATTGGAATAATGAATCTAAAGTTATAGACAAGGCAAAAAATGCTGAAGATAGGATGTATCAAGGATGGAATTTATAACAAAAATTTTTATATTTATGTAAAACTATTTTTCAACATCAAGGCTTATACTTTGATTAAATTCGCCTTACCAGTAATAATATTTTAGTTTACTCTTTTCCCAATTAACTAAAAGTCAATTTTAAACTCGTACAGATCATTCTAGACTACGCCAATCAAGCCTTTTTTAATTATGAACTTCAAAGCTTCCAATATAATTATTAAATGTAGTTTTATTTTCATCATCTAAAAAATCAACTGAATAATTCTCATTACCAACATAAATGTTAACTTTATTATCTATACATTCAAAAATTATATTTCCTGCAGAATTTTGAGTTATCGTATTATACTTATTATAATAATTTAAATATTTCGATTC
>JBOFWC010000056.1:0-28393 GCA_051653405.1 Proteocatella sp.
GCTATAAAATACGTGTCCTCAGATATTCTCGAAGATAGACCTGTAAGACTTACGCTAGATGAGAATACTGAATTTCTAAAGCTGAAATTAAAAAAACTGAGCACCCAGTATGAGAAATTCCTTCAAGCTGATTCAACAACTCTAGCAGAGAAGTTAAGTTTTTCTGAAGTAAGAATAACAAAACATATCGGATTAGAAAAAGCTTCAAAAATAGGAAAAGATTCGAGAACACTTTACCTTCATCCTAAAGATGTGTTTGTAGGGATGGGCTGCAGAAGAGATAAGGATCCAGCTGAAGTAGAAGCGTTTTTACTAGATACACTTAAGGCCTGTGGCATAGACCTCGAAAGTATAAGCTGTATAAGCTCAATTGATTTAAAGCAGGATGAAGCAGCTTTTAAATATATAGGGCGCAAATATGATTTAAAACTAAAATTCTATAGTGCAGAGCAGTTAGAATCAGCTCAAAAGTATACAGCGTATCAATTTCCTGAATCAGAACTTGTAAAGCATACTACGGGGGTTGGGAATGTCTGTGAAAGAGCAGCTATACTTTCGGCTTATGAAAATCTAAAAGAAGATGAGGCTGCAAAGCTAGTATTTAAGCAGCATAAGCTAAGCAGAAATGGAATAACAATTTCAATAGTAAGTTATGAATAATAAAATGAATATGAGGATATAATATGAAAATTTATGTAGTAGGGTTTGGGCCAGGAGGAAGAGAACAGATAACTCCAAGAGCTATAGAAGCACTTAAGCAGTCAGATGTAATAGCAGGCTATGATTTATATATAGACCTTATAAAAGAGGTAATAGAGGGCAAGGAGCTTATTCAAACTCCGATGAAACAGGAAGTAAAGCGTTGCCAGATGGCGATAGATGAGGCGCTTAAAGGAAAGACTGTAGCTATGATATCAAGTGGAGATGCCGGCGTATATGGAATGGCAGGCGTAATCCATGAGCTTTGTGAAAATAATCCAGAGATAGAGATAGAAGTTGTTCCAGGAATAACTGCAGCGTGTTCAGCCGCTTCGGTACTTGGAGCGCCGCTTATTCACGACTTTGCAGTAATAAGTCTAAGCGATTTGATGACGCCTTGGGAGAAAATAGAAAAAAGACTGGAGCTTTCTGCTGAAGCAGACATGGTGATATGTCTTTACAATCCATCAAGTATAAAACGTGCAGACTATCTGCAAAAAGCGTGTGACATAATGCTTAAGCATAAGGCGGAAGATACGAAATGTGGTTATGTTAGAAACATAGGAAGAGATGAAGAAAGTTATAGTCTGTGCACATTAAAAGAACTTAGAGATACTAAGGTAGATATGTTTACAACCGTTATAATAGGAAACGAAACGACGCAGTTTATAAATAATAAACTTGTAACGCCAAGAGGATATAAGGTGAAGTAAATGAAATTTTTAGTATTTGCAGGAACGACAGAGGGCAAGGCTGTAATACGTATGCTTGCAGAGAAAAATTTAAGCGCAGAGGCGTTTGTAGCTACTGAATATGGGCAGGAAGTTCTGGAACAAGAATTTTTGGAATACCTTAGTCTAAGCGATAAGCTAACTATTCATAGCAGCAGGCTTAACCTTGAACAAATGGAAGCGCTATTTAAAGCTCAAGCTGAGGGCTGTATAGTAGTGGATGCAACTCATCCCTATGCCAAAGATGTCACTATGAACCTTAAAACCGCTTCAAAAGAAGCTTCACTTGAATATATAAGAGTTTTAAGAAAATCAGCAATCTCTAAAAAGCTTAGAGAAGAAGCGTTAGACGCAGGAACTGAACTGATTGAATTCAAGACTCCTGATGATGTAGTAGCTTGGGCAAATCACAGCGAAAATAAATTCAAAAAACTGCTATTAACAACGGGCAGCAAGGATCTTGACATTTACACAAATATAGAGGCTTACAATCAGAGGGTCTATATAAGAATACTTCCCGATCTACCTTCGCTTCAAAAGGCCATTGATTTGGGGTACAAAAAGTCAAATATAGTATGTATGCAGGGTCCCTTCGGCACAAAATTGAATGAGGAACTAATAAAATCTCTAAATGTAGATATTCTTATAACCAAAGATACGGGAAAAGCTGGCGGTTTTGAAGAGAAGCTTCAATCAGCAGTAAATCAGAGAATTAATGTAGGGATTATAAGAAGACCGGAAGATGAAAATGGAGAGCTTATAGACAATTCTGGACTTGAACTCGAAGAATTTAAGGCTTTTTTAGAAAAAGAGCGTCATCCGAGATTTCCTATGTTTTTAGATATAAGTGCTAAGAAAGTGGTTGTAATTGGAGGCGGAAAGATTGCGCAAAGAAGGATTGAAACCCTCCTGAAATATGGAGCTGAGATAGTCCTTATAGCACCAGAGCAGACCGAAGTGCTTCAAAAACTATCAGCTGAAAAAAGGATAAGTCTTCATGTGAGAGAGTACGCAGAGGGCGATTTAAAAGGTGCATTTATAGCCGTAGCAGCAACGGATTCAAAAGAAGTAAACTTGGCGGTGTATGAAGAAGCGAAAGAACTTGAGATTCATATATCGGTTGCAGATGATAGAGACAAATGCAGTTTTTATTTTCCCGCAGTGATACAGCATGAAAATATAAGCATCGGACTGGTTTCAGATGGTAGTGATCATAAAAAAACGGCAGAGATTGCAAAACGATTAAGAGGTTATTTACAGTTAGAAAAATAGAGGGATGTCATGAAAACTATAAGAGTAGGTAGCAGAGAGAGCAAGCTGGCAGTTGTACAGACTCAGATTGTTATAGATGCGATAAAAAAAGCAAATCCAGATATAAACGTAGAGCTTGTGACTATGAAGACAACTGGAGATATAATTTTAGACAAGACACTAGATAAAATAGGTGGGAAAGGTCTTTTTGTAAAAGAGCTAGATAAAGCTATGCTTGACAAAAAGGTAGACCTTACAGTACACAGCTTCAAGGATATGCCAATGGAGGTTCCAAACGAGCTGCCTATAGTAGCGACAGGGTATAGAGAAGACCCAAGAGATGTGCTTATCCTTCCAGAAGGCATGGATAAGATAGACTTTTCAAAACCCATAGGTTCATCGAGTGCAAGAAGAACGATGCAGCTTAAGAAGCTCTATCCTCACGCACAGATAAGACCAGTTAGAGGAAACGTACTTACACGTCTTGAAAAGCTTGATAGAGGAGAGTTTTCGGCATTAGTACTTGCAGCGGCAGGGATAAAGCGATTAAACTTAGAACATAGAATAAGCAAATATTTTTCTCCTGAAGAAATAATTCCCGCAAACTGTCAGGGGGTTATCGTAGTTCAGGGAAGAAGAGATTTTGATGTAAGTCTGCTTGGCGATTTTCCAGATAAAGAGTCATGGCTTACTACAAGCTGTGAAAGAGCTTTTGTAAAAGAGCTTGATGGAGGGTGCAGCGCTCCAATAGCAGCACACAGTCATATAGAGGGCGATAAGATATATCTTACAGGAATGTATGTCTGTCAAGAAGACTATGAGAGAATGAAAAGGCAAGAAGAAGCGCAACTGGCTCTAGGCAGAAAGATAATAACTACATACAGACCAAGACTTCACAAAAAGACTGTAAGTGGAAACTTTGAAGATGCTGTAAATATGGGAATTGAGCTTGCGAGAGAACTTAAAAAAGAAAATGAATGTATGAAAACTGGAAAAGTAACGCTTGTAGGCGCAGGGCCAGGAGATAAGGGGCTGCTTACAATAAAAGGTAAGGAAAAAATTGAAGATGCGCAGGTCGTAATATATGATAGACTTGTGGGCGATGGAATCCTTGCACTTATACCAAAAGATGCACTAAAGATAAATGTAGGCAAAAAGTCAAATCATCATCTAATGCCTCAGGAAGAAATAAATGAAATAATAATGAAGTATGCTATGCAGGGCAAACGCGTAGTAAGACTTAAGGGGGGCGACAACTTCCTATTTGGAAGAGGCGGCGAAGAACTTGAGCTGCTTCAAGAAAATGATATTGAATTTGAAGTAGTGCCAGGAATAACTTCAGCGCTTGCGGTTCCAGCGTATGCAGGGATTCCAGTTACGCATAGGGATTGTTGTTCAAGTGTGCATATAATTACAGGCCATGCCAAGGCAGGCAAAGAAATAGATATAGATTACAAATCACTTGTAAATCATAAAGGGACATTAGTATTTTTAATGGGACTTACAGCGCTAGAGAAGCTTATGAATGGGCTTATGGAAGCTGGAATGGACCCTAATATGCCAGCGGCAACTATAGAAAAAGGAACTACTACAAATCAGCGAAAAGTTGTAGCTACAATATCAGACCTTCCTCAAAAGGTTAGAGAAAAAGGAATTTCAAGTCCCGCGATAACCGTAGTAGGAACGGTATGTACCCTGAATGAAAAATTTGACTGGTTCAGTGAAAAACCTCTTAAAGGAAGCACAGTACTTGTTACAAGACCAAAGGACAAGTCAGGAACTATGGCAGATAGACTGAGAGGACAGGGCGCAGATGTAATTGAATACCCTTGCATTGAGACAGAACTTATAGAGGACTGTCCTCAGTTTGAAACTTCTATGAAAAGTATCAGTCAGTACAGCTGGATAGTATTTACAAGCCCAGTAGGCGCAGATTTATTCTTTGAAAAACTGCTTCAGCATAAATTTGACATAAGAACACTTTATGGCCTTAAGATAGCAGCGGTAGGAAAAGAAACTAGACGATGCCTAGAAAATAGAAACCTTACAGTAGATTATATGCCAGATGTATATGATTCTTCAAATCTTGCAAAAGGGCTTATTGAAAATATGAACAGCGAAGAGAAGATGAAGAAGGTGCTTATCCTTAGAGCGAATCTTGGAACGAGCGTACTTACAGATTCCCTGAGCGCTGAGAATATAGATTATGACGATGTGCATATATATAGCACAAATCATGTCAGCAACGATGCAGAATTTGTAATAGATAGACTTAATAAGGGCAGAATAAATTATGTGGCCTTTACAAGTGCTTCAACCGTTGTAGGCTTTACAGACTCTATAAGACAGATACAGGAAGATTTTGACTTTAGCAGTATAAGTGCAATATGCATAGGGGAGCAAACCGCAGCAGAAGCTTCAAAATATAATATGAAGATAAATGTATCAAGAGAAGCAACCGTAGCCTCAATGATAGATGAGATAGAAATACTAAATAGAATAGAAACAAGTAGACCACTAGAAAATTAGTCAAAAAAAGGAGAAGAAAAATGGAATTAATTCAAAGACCAAGACGTTTAAGAGAGACAGATGCATTAAGAAAGATGGTAAGAGAGACAAGAGCTTCAAAAGATAGCCTTATATTACCGTTTTTTATAAAAGAAGGAAAGGATATAAAGACTCCAATATCATCAATGGATGGTCATTTCCACTACAGCCCAGATAGAATTCATGAAGCTGTTGAGGAAGCTATGGAGCATGGCGTAGATAAGTTTTTACTATTTGGAATACCAAATGATAAAGACCCAGTAGGCACACAGGCATTCCACGAAGAAGGCGTAGTACAACAGGGAATAAGAGCAATAAAAGAGAAATTTCCAGAAGCATATGTAATTGCAGATACTTGTATGTGTGAATACACTTCACATGGACACTGTGGAATCCTTGATGGACACAATGTAGACAATGACAAAACTTTAGAATATATAGCTAAAATTGCCCTTGCGCAAATTCAAGCAGGTGCAGATATGGTAGCGCCTTCAGATATGATGGATGGAAGAGTAGCGGCAATAAGAGCAGAACTAGACAAACACGGCTATAAGCATGCAAGCATAATGAGCTATGCCGCAAAATATGCCTCATCATTCTATGGTCCATTTAGAGAGGCGGCAGGTTCAGCGCCAAGCTTTGGGAACAGAAAGCAGTATCAAATGGATTATCACAACAGAAGAGAAGCTATAAAAGAGTGTCTTACAGATATAGAAGAGGGTGCAGATATAGTAATAGTAAAACCAGCACTTTCATACCTAGACATAATAAGAGAGGTAAAAGACTGCACAAATGTACCTATAGCAGCATACAATGTAAGTGGAGAATTTGCAATGGTAAAAGCGGCAGCAAAAGCAGGCCTTGTAGATGAGTATGGAATAATGTGCGAAAGTGCAATAAGTATGTTTAGAGCAGGTTCAGATATACTGATAACATATTATGCAAAAGAGATTGCAGATGCGATAAGAAAAGGAGATATAGGCTAATGAAGGGCATATTAATATTAGGACATGGTAGCAAGGCTACAGAAACTGAGCAAACACTTGTAGAAATCGTAGAGATGGTAAAAGCCAAAAATCCAGAAAAAGTAATAGAGATGGCATTTCTTCAATTAAGCGATAAGACACTTGAACTAGGCCTTCAAAACCTTATAGACAAGGGTGTAACGGATATAAAAGTAATTCCATATTTCCTATTTGCAGGGCTTCATATACAAGAAGATATTCCAAGAGAAATCGAAGAATTCTGCAAAGATAAGGGCCATATAACTGTTAAAATGGGAAGAACAATAGGTGCAGACCCAAGACTTGCAGATATAGTGAGCGAGAGAATCGCAGAAATTTACTAATCATGAAAAAGGTCAAAATAGTTGGGATTGGAATGGGTAGCAGGGAGTTTTTAACTCCCTATGCCCTTAAATCATTAGAAGACGCACAGGAAGTATTTCTTACTGATACTTTAGGAAAGCGAGTAGAAATAGAATTTAAAAATACTGTAGAGGTGACACTTGGAGAGATTGCAGACAAGATAATAGAAAGCAAGCATCAGAATATAGCGGTTCCTGTATCGGGAGACGTCAATTTTTTTAGTCTTTCAAAAACTTTAAAAGCTAAACTTGAGAATTGTGAAGAGCTAGAGCTAGAGTTTGTAAACGGCCTGAGTAGCATGCAGTATTTTGCAGCAAAACTTCAAAAAAACTATGACGATGTTAAAATAATAAGCGCTCATGGTAGAAAGCTCAATATAGTAGCGGTAGCAAGCTATAATAAGAAATTATTCACACTTACTGGTGGAGAAAACAATGTTTCTGTAATATGCAAAAAACTTGAAAGCGCAGGGCTTGGAGAAGTAGAGGTACATATAGGTGAAAATCTGGGGCTTAAGACAGAAAAAATTTATAGCGGAAGCGCAAAAGATTTTGTAAGTTCAGAAATTTCATCTCTAGCGGTTATGTTTATAGAAAATGAGCATTACACAGATCCAAACAGGATGTTTTGTGACTCAGACTTTGAACGTGCCAAAGTACCTATGACCAAAGAAGAAATAAGATGGTTAAGCGTAAATAAACTACAGATAGCTCCGTCAGATATAGTATATGACATAGGAGCAGGAACTGGTTCTGTAGCACTTGAGATGGCGAAAAAAGCAAACGAATCTACGGTATATGCAGTGGAGCAGAAGCAAGAGGCAGTTGAGCTTATAAACAAAAATATTAGAAATCTGGGCTGTTATAATATAGAACTTGTGCAGGCAAAAGCTCCAGAGCAGATGGATTATTGGGAAGCTCCAAACAAGGTATTTATTGGCGGAAGCAGTGGCAATTTGGGCGATATTTTAATGTGCATAATAAATAAGGCTAAGACGGCAGAAAAGCCATTTAAGCTTGTTATAAATACGATAACTATAGAAACGCTTGCTGAAGCTGAAAATGTGCTGAAAAAACTTGGATTTGAAGATGTAGAATACTTCAATATATCAAGTGCCAAATCTCAAAAAATGGGAGCCTATAATCTTATGATAGCTGCAAATCCAGTGTATATAATTTCAGCACAATATAGTGCGGTTTAAAAGAAATAAGAGGATGGAAATGAAACTTGATATAGTAAAACCACATGAAATTGAAAACAAGAGCTTTGAAATAATAAGCGAAATAATAGAAAAAGAATACCCGGATATAACAATTCCAGCAGAACATGAAAGCATAGTGAAGCGTGTTATTCATACTTCAGCGGACTTTGAATATCTTAAGAACCTTAAATTTTCAGCTAACGCAGTAGAAGCTGCAAAAAGTGCTCTAAAAAATGGAGCAGTGATAGTTACGGATACAAATATGGCTAAATCTGGAGTAAACAAAACTCACCTTTCAAAGCTAGGTGGAGAAGTACATTGCTATATTGCAGATGAAGATGTTGCAGAAGAAGCTAAAAGAAGAGGCGTAACTAGAGCTATAGTTTCTATGGAAAAAGCAGCAAAATTAGATAGACCAATTATATTTGCAATAGGGAATGCCCCTACAGCCCTTATTGCCCTTGACGAGATGATAAAAGCGGGCAAAATAAGTCCAGAACTTATAATAGGGGTACCAGTAGGGTTTGTAAATGTAGTGGAATCAAAAGAGCTTATAATGGAGTCAGGAATTCCATATATAGTGGCAAGTGGAAGAAAAGGTGGAAGCAATGTAGCAGCGGCAATATGTAATGCTCTGATATACTCAATTGTAGAAAGATAATATGTTTTATAAAGGATGGGTTTCACGCAAAAATACCACAAAAAAATAATACTATTTTAGCTTAATAAAGCGCGGTTCATGGTATAATCATCTTATGGGTTAATATTTATATTAAGGAGAAATAAGATGATTAAAGCCAAAAAAACTACAGCGCTTTTATTAGCTTTTTTAATATCGTCAGCAAATGTCACGGCATCACTGGCCTATGTTTCTGACAATGAACTAAAATACTTAAAGCAGTTAAGTGATACCTTCCAAAATAACATAGAAAATATATCCTCATTTGACACTAATTCAGGAAGTAAATGGGAGATTCCAATAGATTCTAAAATAGGCTCTGATAGAACTGAAGCGATGAAGTTCCTTCAAGGAGTTTATTCTGTCGTGCCGTTTTTTAACTCGATGACCATAAAGGTTTCAAGAGGTAATTACAAGGCAAGCCTTGAAAATATGAGTAAATATCAAAGCACTCAAGTAATAGCAGTTGCAAAGACATGGCTTGATGAAGTAATAAAAGATGATATGGATGATATGGCAAAAATTAAAGCTATACATGATAAAATTGTAAATGAGACAACCTATGATGAATCTACAGGGGATGAAGCCCATTCACCAGCAGGAGTAGCCCTAGAACAAAAAGCAGTATGCGATGGGTATTCAAGAATGTTTGGAATAATGTTAACTATGATAGACATACCAGTTATACAGGTGACTTCTGGAGCTATGGATCATGCGTTTAATTTAGTTTATATTGATGGAGAATGGTATTTAGTAGACGTGACCTATAATGATCCAGTGGTAGCAAATGGACAGGTGCTTAGACATGATTATTTTATGATAGATCCAGCTTCATCTTCAAAACATAAATATGATTCAAGTGATACAGGCCTTACCCTTCAGGATTATATTGATATAGGAAATTACATTTATAAAGATAAAATAAAATAAAAAATAACAGAAAAAACGGCAAAGAATTAATTAACTTTGCCGTTTTTTCTTTTAAATTCTAAATTTATCGTTTGTTATAGATATGATTTATAATATCGATAGAAAAAATGCATAAGCATTTTTTGATTATTTTAAGGATGATTCAGATTTTATAGTAAAATATATAGAGATTAAACAAATAGTACAAAAATATAAATGTAGTTAAAATTAAAATAAGAAGTTAAATAGGAGAAATAACACTATGTATAAGGTAGGAATAGATATAGGTTCGACTTCAGCGAAGGTAATTGCATTGGATGCAGATAATGAAATAATATATAAAAATGTTATTCCGACTGGCTGGAGCAGTTTTGAAACCGCAGTTAAAATAAGTGAAGAACTTGAACAAAACGGGATTGAAAAAGAAAAGAGTCGCTTCACAGCAACAGGGTATGGGAGAGTATCAGTACCATATGCTCACAAGACGGTTACAGAGATAACATGTCATGGAAAGGGAGCGGCACATCTTTTTGGAACTCAAAGCAGTACAGTTATAGATATTGGGGGACAGGATACAAAGATAATAACCCTAGAAGGCGGAAAAGTAGTAGACTTCATAATGAATGATAAATGTTCAGCGGGGACAGGGAGATTTTTAGAAATAATGGCAAATACTCTAGGCATGAGCCTAAATGATATGTGTGAACTTGCAAGAGAAGGTAGCGGAGTAAGCATAAGTTCAATGTGCACAGTTTTTGCAGAATCAGAGGTAATAAGTCTTATTGGAAGTGGAAGACCAAAAAAAGATATAGCATTTGGGGTAGTAGATTCAATTGCAAACAAAGTAAAATCACTTTGTAGCAAACATACAAATGCAAATGGGGTAGTCTATCTTACAGGAGGACTATGTGAAAATGCATATATAATAGAGATGCTTAGCAAGAAACTTGAAGCAGAGGTAAGAAGCAGCGATATGGGAAGATATGCAGGCGCTTTAGGAGCAGCACTTATAGCCAAGTAGAAAATAAAGAATAACCATAAACAACTATTATTTTATAAGGAATAATTCAGGACAAAAATCCCGAATTATTTTTTTATATGCAAAACAAAGATTGAAAAAAAGCCAAAAAAATAGTATTATCAAATAGTAGATAAAAATAATAGACTATTTATCTATTGAAAACGAGGGACAAGGGAGAAAAACTATGACTCAAAATAAGGTATTGCCATGCAAGAAAAAATACATATTATTTGATTTGGATGGTACGCTTACAGATTCTTTCCTAGGGATAACACAAAGTGTACAGTATGCACTTAGATACTTTGGAATAGATGTAGAAAATTTAAATGAATTAAGAAGGTTCATAGGTCCACCTTTAGATCAATCTTTTCAAGAATACTATGGTCTTTCAGTTGAGGATTCAAAACTGGCTATAAAAAAATACAGAGAGAGATATTCTGATACTGGAATATTTGAAAATGAGCTGTATGAAGGGATGAGAGACCTTCTTGAAGAACTAGTTGAAGATGGAAGAACTGTAATTATGGCAACATCTAAGCCAGAGAATTATGCAAGACGAATATCAGATTTTTTTGATATTACACAGTACTTCACTCAGATTTGCGGAAGCGAGATGAATGGAACCCGTCAAGATAAGGCTGAGGTTATAAGGTTTGCTTTAGAAACTCAAGGGATAAACGATATGAGCAGCGTTATAATGGTTGGAGATAGAAAACATGATATAATAGGGGCTCATAAAAATAAAATAGATAGTATAGGAGTGCTTTACGGGTATGGTGGAATGCATGAACTTAGAGAGGCTGGTGCAAACTATATAGTAGAAGCTGTAGCAGATTTAAAACAATTGTTAATTCATACAAAACATAAATAGTACGCACTGTATTTTAAATTGCCTCATTTTAATGAAATGAGGCAGTTTTGTATAGGCAAAAGGGGGACGTGATGAAAAAAATAGTTTCATTAGAAAATTTAAATCGTGAAAAAATATTAATATGTAAAATACCCTGGATGCAGGAATATAATGGGATTACAAATGGAGATGTACCATTCATTTTTGAGAAAGATAAATACATAGAAAAATCGCCTTATACTGGGGATATATATAATTTTCAAGAATTTAATGGCAAGTGCTACGGATATATCAATGGATATGGAAATAGTCATATAGAAAGTTACTTTAGAAAATATCTTCAAGACAAGACTGTAGTTAATGGCTTTAAGATAGTTTGGTGTGCCTTTGACAGCAATAAAGACCTAAAGATTGTAGGGTGGTATAAGGATGCCGCAGTATACAGAAATCACAGATACTTAGTAGATTTTTTCCCTCAGGATTCAGACGACAATGGATATGATTTAATTGTGTCAGCTGAAAATGCATTTTTAATTCCAACAGAGAACAGAACTTTCAAACTGAACGAATATTTAAGCGATACACAGCTTAACTATATAGAAGAAAATATTTTATTTTACGATGGGAATTTAGAGAGCGAAACTATTGATAAAATAAATAATTATATAGATAAATATAAGGGAAACTTTTCTAAAGATGGTATGATGTCAAAACTTCTAGAGGAATACGCAGAAGAAGATTTAAGCTATGAGGATTTTTTTAAAAAAGGGAGGACATATACAAATTTTGACTATATGACAGCTCTAAAGTATTTTAACAGTGCAAGAAGAGAACTTGAAACATCTGAAGTCCTTTTTTATACGGCACAGTGTCTTCAAGAACTAAATTGTTTTCAAAAAGCAGTAGAGTTTTACGCGAAATCGCTTGAGCTTGATAAGAACAACAATGAAATTCTCGCGAGAATACTTATATGTTATGCAAAGAGTGGAGATGTGGAAAATACACTTAATATATCAAAAAAAGTAATAAAATTATTTAGAACAGATAAAAATTTAAAGAAAAGTGAGTGGCTTATAGACGCATATTTCATACTTTCAAATGTCTATGTATATATAAATCAGTTTGATGATGCAAGAAATACCATAAAGAAAGTTTTAGATGTAAAAAATGAAGCGTATGAAAAAGCGTTTGTACAAGATGTGCTTGAGATAATAGAAGATGTAGAAGAAGATTATTTTTATAAAATGTAGCTGTAAAGAGTTATAGAAAACGGGGGATACATGTATAGGTATAAGATGTTTTTTGAAAAGTATAAAAAAAACATAATAATAAGTTTAATTTTTTACTGTATTATATGTATACTCGGGGTACTTCTTATAACAGCATTTCGATATGCAGAAGAAGATAAAGCGAAGTCATATATTGAAATTAATACAGCTGAAAAAATATTTGTGGATGGAACGGCTGAAGCCGTTTCAATCAGACTCCCTTATTATGTTAAAAATAAAGCTTCAAAGGATATAGATATATACATAAGAATTCCCCAAAATGAATATAGAGTTCCTGCAATAAGTTTTGTAGCCAATCATAAAAATGTATGGATATATCATAATGGAAATCTCATATATGAAAGAGTATATAAAGACACTATAAAGGGCTACAGTAGTGGGAGTGGGAATGTTTTCTGCCCACTTGTAGGAGCTAAGGCGGACGATTATTTAAGAATAAAGCTTGAAAGAACAAATGACATAAATTTCAACTCTGTGGGAGAGATATATCTAAAAAGTGCCCTTTTGACAGAAAAGAGCTATATGAGTGAGAATAGTATACTATTTACAATTTCTCTAGGACTTTTTATTGCGGGATTATTGATGCTCATTATAGCGTTAATATATACAAAGTTTGGCGCTACAATAACATCAATTTTGTATATAGCGGCATTTTCGATAGCTTCATCCACATGGATATTGTGTCATACTAAAATGGCACAGGTTTTGACAAGCAATTGGGAACTTATATATGTATCTGAATATATGGGGCTTTATTCAATGCCGGTAATACTTTGGGGATTTTTAAATTCCAACTGGAAAAGAAAAGCTCAGCTTGCAGAATTTACTATGACTTTGGATTTAATATTTCTTGCAACTTCACTTACAACAAGAATTTTTTGGGTATTTGATTTTTATGATTTTCTTGTAGGATATCAGATACTAGCAGTTATAAATATAGTGAGTTTAATATATATAATTAAAAATAAAGCTTATGGAGAATGTATTTCGCTTAAATTATTCTATTTTAGCTGTATTTTTTTAGCATCAACAGGTATAGTAGCTATATTTGTGTTTTATAGAACTCCAAATTTTGATGCCCTTCAAAGTCATCTTATATTTGGAATGGTTTTGATGATATGTGCAATGGCGCTTGGGTATATGATGTCTTCCAAAAAAAGTATAGAACTTCTGTTAGAAGATAAGATATACAGAGAACTTGCATACAAGGATGCGCTTACAGGTCTCGGAAATAGAGCCAAATTTGAAAAAGATTTAGAGACTTTTGAGCAAAGAAAGCTGGAATTAGATAATTTAATTTTTGTTATTGCAGATGCAAATTATTTAAAAAATATAAACGACACTATGGGTCATATAGTGGGGGATATGGCGATAAAGAGCATATCAAAAGCCTTAAAAGAAGCTTTTGATTATCTTGAGGAGATATACAGAATAGGCGGAGATGAATTTTGCATAATTATTCAAAATAGCTCATTAGAGCTTGTACAAAATAGGCTTGAAGAAGTGGATGAAGCTTTATTATGTACAGACATGGGATTTCCGATAAGTATATCATATGGATTTGAACAGTATGATGTTAATCACCATGATTCTCTTATGAAACTTTATAAGATAGCGGATTCTAAAATGTATGAGACTAAGGCATTTTATAGAAAGATGGCAGATATTTAAAAGTAGAGGTTGTTTATGAAAAATAAAAATATTTATTATGATATAGGCTCTATTGCAGGCTTAATAGGGCTTATAATTGTAGCACTGTTTTATATATTTTCTATTCAGCAGTTGTTATTTCCTGAAGTAGAAGAACACTTAACTGAGATTTCTAGGCAATTTGCAAAGAATGTAGAGATAAGGTTGGAAGATAACCTATCAGTTTTAAATTTGTTATCTTTAGAAGAAATGTGTTTTAGTAGACTGACATATGAACAGAAACTAGAAAAACTAAGAAAATGGAAAGTAGAATCTCAATTTAGTCAAATGGGATACATAGATAAAAATGGCCATGGGTTTAATTCAGATGGAACGACTATAGATTTATCTAAAAATATAGAACTTAAACCAGTTTTAGAGAAAAATAATTATGTAAGCGGAGTTATACGTAATTATGAGGATAAGTATAGGAATGTAATAATATTTACTGATCCTATGGGCAGTGAGACCGATGAGAAAACTTCAAAAGGTAACGTTTTTGGAATACTTGAGTTAAGTAAAATTACAGATATATCGAAAGCTAATATTTTTAGGGGAAGAGGATATGCATATATAATGGACAATAAGGGGAATATATTAGTTCACCCTCAAGAAAATAGAATAGGTAAAAACTTATTTAATATTATAGCTAGATACAATAGTAGTGTAGCTATCAATAATATGAAGCAAGAAATATCAGAAAATAGACTTGAAAATATAGTATACTTTAATGAAGATGACACGAAAAAATATGCAGTATTTACACCTATTTTTTTAAACGGAAAGCAGTCAAATCTTATTGCAGCAGTGGTAGTTCCATGGGAATTGGTTTTTGAAAAGCCTAAGAGAGTGATTGTTCAAAGTCTAATACTTATACTTTCAATATGTGCAATATATATAGCTGGAATGATATATATACTTCATCAAAAGCGAAAAAATGAAAAAGAATTGTTTTTAGCAGCATATCAGGATGACCTTTGTAAAATGTTTAATAGAAAAGGATTTAATAAGCATGCTTCAGAGTTTTTAAAAAAATCAAAATATCCGCTTTGTGCTATTGATGTAGATATAGATAAATTTAATATGATAAACAATGTATTAGGATATGAATTTGGAGATGAAGTTTTAAAACGAATGTCTCAGATAATAATGCAAAGCTTTAACAAAGGAAGTATAATCGGAAGAGTAAATGCGGATAGGTTTTGTATTCTTACGTCCTATAAGAGTGTAAACAAAATATTTAGGGGTATTGAAAATATTCTACATGGACTTAATAAAGAATTTTATGAAAAAAGAGATATTTCAATTTCAGCAGGAGTTTATTTTGTAGAAGATAATGATGAAAATATTGAATCGATATTTGACAAAACGAGGCTTGCAAATCAAAGCATAAAGACCATACCTAAAGCTTACTTCATGTTATATCAAGACAATATGTCTAAATCTGTGAATAAAGAAAATTGGCTTGTTGAGGAAATGAAAAAAGCTATCGAAAATGTTGATTTTTCAGTACATTATCAACCTAAATTTGAAATTGATACAGAAAAAGCTATAGGGGCAGAGGCGCTTGTTAGGTGGAATCATAGGGAGGCTGGGAATATACCTCCGATGGATTTTATTCCACTTGCTGAGAAAACTCATCTAGTTATAGAAATAGGAAGATTTGTATTTAAACGTGTATGTGAAGATATAGAGTCTTGGGAAGCTGAGGGACTAAAAATATTACCAGTGGCAGTAAATGTTTCTAGAGTGGAGCTTTACCAAAACGATATAGTAGAATTTATAGAAAAATGCTTGGCAGAGCACAATATCTCTTCTAACAGAATTCAACTTGAAATTACTGAAACGGTAGCACTTGATGAGTACCAATATATCAGGGAGGTGCTTTCCAAATTTGAAAAAATGGGAATATCTATAGCAATCGATGATTTTGGTTCAGGATATTCTTCTCTGGGCTGTTTACAAAATTTTAAAGTAGATGTCCTTAAACTAGATAGATCATTTCTTGTAAATATAGAGAAAAATGAAAAAGGAATAAATATTTTAAGAGGGATGATAGAGCTTTCAAATGAACTTGGATTAGATACTGTATGTGAGGGAATTGAAACAAGGGAACAACTTGAAATGTTAAAAGCGATGAGATGCAAGTATGGGCAGGGGTATCTGATTGCAAAACCTATGCCTAAAATAGAGTATGAAAAATTTTTACAGGGCTAAGGCCCTGTTTTTTTGATTATTTTTTGATTTTATTGTCAAGCTTTGGTATACTATCTTAGTAAGCTTAAAAGAGAAAGGGATGACCTTAATGAAATTATTAATGCAATTTGGGATAGTATTTGGAATATGTTGGATAGGTGAAATAATAGCGTCTATGCTTCCGTTTACATTTCCTTCTAGCGTAATAAGTATGATACTTTTACTTCTGATGCTACTGTCAAGATATTTAAAAACTGATCATATAAAACAAAAAAGTGAATTTTTACTTCAGAATATGGCGTTTTTCTTTATACCAAGTGGAGTAGCGATAATGGATAGGTTGGAATTTCTTCAAGGCAGTATCCTTAAGATTGTAGCCATATGCTTTATAACTTTAGTTCTCACATTTGCGGCTACGGCATATACTGTTATGGCAATTATGAAGCTTCAGAAAAGAAAAGAGGTCTAATTTGGAAAATTTATTTACATCACAATTCTTTTCTATAATCCTGTGTATATTTACTTATGCCTTTGGAATGTATATCCATAAAAAGACCAAATCACCACTAGCGAATCCACTGCTTATATCGATTGTTTTGACTATAGTTATATTAGAACTTTTGGGAGTAAGTTTTGAAGAGTTTAATAAAGGGGGCCAATTTATAACCCTATTTTTAGCACCGGCTACAGCCTGCTTGGCACTTTCGATATATGGTAAATGGAAAATTTTGAAAAAACACTACCTTCCAATACTTGCAGGAACGATAGTAGGAAGTCTAGTATCGATGGGAAGTGTCCTTGTATTTTGCAAACTATTTGGAGTAAGCGGTGAACTTACCGCATCACTTCTTCCAAAATCAGTGACTACCCCAATCGCTATGGAGATATCACTTAGTCATGGGGGAATTCCTGCCGTTACCGTAGCAATAGTAATATTTACAGGAATTTTAGGGGCTATTTTTGCACCTATTATGATAAAGTTGTTTAAGGTGAAAGACCCAATTGCGCAGGGCGTAGCAATAGGAACATGTAGCCATGCTGTAGGAACCTCAAAGGCGCTTGAACTGGGAGATATTCAAGGCGCAATGAGTGGAATTGCAATAGGAATGGCAGGTATAGCAACAGTTATAATTGCTATATTTATATAAAATAAAAAAGGAGATGTTTTATGGAATTTATAGAAATACTGAAAGTAATAATCCTTGGAATCGTTGAAGGGATAACAGAGTGGCTTCCAGTCAGCAGTACAGGACACATGATACTTGTAGATGAATTTATAAAGATGAATGTATCTGCAGAATTCAAAGAAATGTTTTTTGTAGTAATTCAGCTTGGAGCTATAATGGCAGTAGTTGTGCTTTACTGGAAAAAGCTATTTCCTTTTCAAAAGGTACAAATTGCAGATAGTAGGCCAAAAATAGAGCTTAACAAAGATACTATGAGCCTTTGGATTAAAGTAATAATAGCATCATTTCCAGCCGCACTTATAGGGCTTCCATTTGACGATAAAATAGATGAGCTATTTTATAATTACCAAACGGTAGCGGTAACGTTAATTTTATACGGAATATTTTTTATTCTTGTTGAATATAGAAATAAAAACAAACGTCCTATAGTAAATTATCTGTCAGACCTTACTTATTCCACAGCCGTTATAATTGGAATCTTTCAGATATTAGCACTTATTCCAGGAACATCACGCTCAGGAGCCACTATAGTAGGGGCCATGCTTATTGGCGTATCAAGAACCGTAGCTGCAGAATTTACGTTCTTTTTAGCGATTCCAGTAATGTTTGGAGCAAGTCTTCTAAAATTTTTAAAATTTGGACTTGTATTTACAAGTTCAGAGCTTGTAGTACTTTCAGTAGGAATGATAACCGCATTTGTAGTTTCTATACTAGCGATTAAATTCCTTATGGGGTACATCAAGAAACATGATTTCAAAGCTTTTGGATACTATAGGATAGTACTAGGACTTATTGTAATAGGCTATTTTATGCTCGCTAAATAGCAAAAAAATCTAAAATAAACTTAAAGTAAGTCTAAAATAAATTTCAAAACCCATGTTAACTAAAATAAAAAAATAGTTGACATGGTTTTTTTTTGGTTATATAATTAGAACCATCAAAATAATTATAGAAAAATTATAAAAACTTCGGAGGAAATTATGGAGAGTATATCAGTTAAAAAGAAAAGAATAAGTACTAAAGAAATGATAATATGTTCAATATTTGCAGCCCTTATAGCGATAGGAGCCTTTATAAAGATTCCTGTTCCCTATGTGCCGTTTACTATGCAGCTTATGTTTACAACTTTAGCAGGAGTGCTACTTGGAGCAAATCTAGGCGCAGTTTCAGTAGGCGTATACCTTGCTATAGGACTTATAGGAATTCCCGTATTTACTAAAGGTGGAGGGATAGGATACATATTTCAACCTACATTTGGATATCTTATAGGATTTATGATTGGCGCATATGTAACGGGGAAGATAGTAGAGAAATATGAAAAACCTTCATTTATGAATATATTATTTGCAGGACTATCAGGCCTTTCGATAGTATACCTTGCAGGGGTGCCATATTTTTACTTTATCTCAAACCTAGTAATAAACAATCCGATAGGCGCAAAAGCTATAATGATGTATGGCTTTATCATGTGTCTTCCAGGAGATATATTCACATGTATAGTATGTGCGCTACTTGGGAAAAAACTTGTTCCAATACTTAGAAAGGAACGAAAAGCATGGAAATAAATGAAAATTTACTGAAAGCACTAAATAAAATCTTCTCAGGGGAATTTCTTTCAAAAAAAGAAGTTTTAAAACTTTTAAATATACCTACAGAAGAGCTAATTAGAGCAGCAAACTCTGTGAGAAAACATCTTTGTAATGAAAGTTTTGATATATGTACGATAATAAATGCAAAGAGTGGAGCATGCAGTGAAAACTGTAAATTCTGTAGTCAATCTTCTCACTTTAATACCGCTTCTCCTAAGTATGATATGCTTTCACAATCTGAAATAATAGAGGATGCTAGATATAACGAGCAAAAAGGCGTGCTCAGATATTCCCTAGTCACTTCGGGAAGAAAGCTTTCAAAAACTGAAGTAGATAAAGTTTGTCAAATATACACAGCGCTTTCAAAAACTTCAAATATGGCGCTTTGTGCCTCTCATGGGCTACTAGAGTATGAAGACTTAAAAAAACTTTATAAGGCAGGAGTTGTAAGATATCATAACAATCTTGAGAGCAGTCGAAGCTTTTTTCCAAAGGTATGCAGTACGCACATCTATGAGGATAAACTAAAAACCATAAGAGCAGCGCAAGAAGCAGGGCTTAAAGTATGCTCAGGGGGAATAATAGGGCTTGGAGAAACTATGGAAGATAGAATTGACATGGCGTTTGAACTTAGAACACTCGGCATAAAATCAGTACCTATAAATATACTAAATCCAATATCAGGAACACCATTTGGTGAAAATAAAGTCCTAAGCGAGGATGAAATTCTAAAAACCATAGCTATATTTAGATTTATTCTTCCAGATGCCGTAATAAGACTTGCAGGAGGAAGAGGCCTACTTAAAGATAAGGGAAGACGTGCATTCGCATCAGGTATAAACGGAGCTATAACAGGAGATATGCTTACTACGAGCGGAACAAATATAGATATGGATAAACAGATGATAGCCGAAGCTGGTTTTGTTATAGAAAAGAGGGATTGATATGTCAAAAGGGATATTTATAACAGCTACAGGTACAGATGTAGGCAAGACCTATATTTGCGGTCTTATGCTAAAGAAACTTGTTGAAAGCGGAGAATCAGCAATATACTATAAGGCGGCGTTAAGCGGAGCTGAGGAAAAGGGGGAAGACCTCATTGCAGGAGATGCAGAGTATGTATTTAAAACTGCGAGGCTTGACTTAAATCCAAATGATTATGTGAGCTACGTATACAAGGAGGCATATTCTCCACATCTTGCGTCACAGCTTTCTGGAGAGCCAGTTGAGCTTTCAAAAGTAGAATCAGACTATAGAGAACTTCAGAGAAAATATAAGTATATAATAGCAGAGGGAAGTGGCGGAATAATCTGTCCTTTAAGAATAGATGGTGAACAAAAAATAATGCTTACCGATGTTATAAAGCGACTTAGACTTGATACCGTGATAGTAGCGCCTGCAGGACTTGGAAGCATAAACAGTACGCTACTTACTGTAAACTATGCTAAATCAGAAAATATAGGAATAAAAGGCATTATCTTAAACAATTATGATAGGAAGAATCCAATTCATTTAGATAACAAAATCCAATTAGAACAGCTTTCAGGAATAAGCGTAATTGGAACGGTAGAATCAGATGCAAAAGAGCTAGATATAGATATAGAAGTACTAAAATCGCTTTTTTCTACAGATATAATTCAAAAGGATATGGAATACATCTGGCACCCATGCTCTCAGATGAAGGACTATGAGGAAATGCCTCCAATACTTATAGAAAGAGGCAAGGGGCTTTATCTCTATGATGAAAATGGTAAGGCTTATGCAGATACAGTAAGCTCGTGGTGGTGTAATCTCTTAGGTCATAGCAATGAGAGAATAAATAGCGCAGTAAAGCAACAGCTAGATAAATTAGAACATGTGATTTTTGCGAATTTCACGCATAGACCTGCAGTAGAGCTCTGTGAAAAGCTATCAAAAGTACTTCCAAGGGGCCTTAGTAAATTCTTTTTTACAGACAATGGGTCTTCGGCGATAGAAGCGGCGATGAAGATGAGTTTTCAGTATCACTATCAAAGTGGAAACCCTCAGAAGACAAAATTTATGGCGATGACAGAGGCCTATCATGGAGAAACGCTAGGGGCCCTTTCTACAGGTGGGGTGGACATATATTCTAATATGTATAAACCCCTTCTTTTAGATGTAAATAGGATAGAATCACCAGACTGTTATAGATGCAGCTATGGTCAAGATAGAAAACGCTGTGATGCCCCATGCTTTGAGCATGCGGAGAAAATATTTGAAATTCATGGAGATACTACAGCGGCAATGCTTGTAGAGCCACTGTTTCAAGGGGCAGCAGGAATGAAGATATATCCGCCAGTATATTTAAAAAAGCTAAGATTGCTTTGTGATAAATACAATGTGCATCTTATCGCCGATGAAATAGCTACAGGCTATGGCAGAACTGGAAAGATGTTTGCATGTGATCATGCAGAAATATCACCAGATATAATATGTCTGTCAAAAGGGCTTACAGGAGGCTATATGCCAATGGCGCTTGCGGTTACAACTAATGAAATATACAATGCTTTTTATGCGGATTATAATGAAGGAAAGGCCTTCATGCACAGTCATACCTATAGTGGGAATCCCCTTGCATGTTCAGCGGCAATAGAAGTATTGAATATACTTGAAGAGGAACATACTATAGAAAAAGCAGGAGCTAAGGCTGAAATTTTTACAGAGCTTATAAAAGAAGCCCTTGGAGAACATAAAAATGTAGGAGAAATAAGAAGCATAGGGCTTATAAATGCAATAGAACTTGTAGAAGATAAAGCTAGCAAAAAGTCATTTGATTCTAAGCTTAGGATGGGATATCAGATATATAAGAGGGCGCTAGGTAAAGGACTTATCTTAAGACCACTGGGAAATGTACTGTACTTTAATCCGCCACTTATAATAGAAATAGAAGATATGGAAAATGCAGTAAGAATATGCAAGGAAGCTGTAATTGAAATTTTAGGAGAATAATAAATTATAATATGTCCAAAATTTAAAGACTCAGCCAGGAGAAGGAAACACATATCCTTATCAAGCTGAGTCTTTTATATAAACTCCATTTTAGCAAGTTAATTTTCAAGGGCAGAGATATAAAAAATCTCATTCTTAGAGGTCATAATACGCCAACAAGGAAATGCCCTCGCATTTTTTAATTTGTACAGATTTTCTGTGGAATTTGAGTCAAAATAGTATATGAAATCAATTTTATTTATAACAGAGTTTTCCTTCATGGAAGGGAAGGCTTTTAAAATTGCTTCTACGCTCGTTATAGAATCGCGTCTACTAGCAGAAGCTTCAATTGGTTTCATAATAATCATTACTATCTTTAATTTGTCCTGAGAGAATTCAAATCTAATTGAACTTTCTTCAAATATATAACCATCATACACGGGATTATAGTAAAGTTTTATAGCACCATCACCAAGTATATAATTTCTAAAGCTAAATTCTTTTTCTGGCATATATTTTTTTATAAAATTATCAGCAAAGCTTTGAGCACTAGCGATATTGTTTATTTTTACATCATCGATTTCAAGTACAAACTTCTTTAGAGCATTTACGTAAATATCATCGTCAAAGGTTTCAAATAAAAGCGGATAGGATTCAGCGTTTATAGTTTCGTATTCAATGTTCATAACACCGACTCTGTAGATATCTTTTGGTAGATCTGCCGTTATTTTTATATTTTTTCTGTCGAGTACAGTTTGCAAATCGATAAGCGATTTTTTTGAAAAATATATATTATCAATAGAAACTGCATTATTATGACTTATTATACTCATCACTAGAACTAGATTTAATATTACTAAAGCGATTATAAGACGAGTTTTAGCTTTGTCCCAATTCATTACATTACCTCCCCTTCGCTCATATCAAAGTAGAAAATTTGATTATCGATAATCATTTTATAGGAAGGAATGTAGTTCATTTCATTGTCATAAGAATATACAATATCTATAAGTGAAATTTTATTAAAGAGATCTATATTGTTTTCAAATTTTAAAGTTTTTTCTAGATATTCAAAATTTTTACTAAGAACTTCCAGTGCACTTAGCTGCTCAGTTGGAATGCTGTTTCCATTTTGATTGAAAACTCTAGATATACTTTCGAAAGCATAAATTCTTCCGTTTACTACGGTAACCTTTGTATGAGGGCATAGGGGTCTGTTGCATAGCCTAAGACCTTCTATGCGGGGATTTAGTGAAAATGTAAATCCTTTTGCTCCATTTTCTTCAAATTCTGCTACATCTTCTACCACATAGGTGTCATTGTTAAGATTAAACTTGTCTATAAAGCTGTATGCTATAAGGAGACTATTTACCATTGATACCTTAGATGGATTATTTAGGGCATCTGAATTAGAGTACATTATTTTTCCATCAGGGGATATCTTAAGAAGCTCTCTTCCGTAATCATAGGTAGTTATATATGTTCCATCCAGTTCGGATATTCGATTTGCAAAGTCATATCTATTTGAAAAAACTGAACGCATAACTGAAATTATAGTATCGTCATTAAATGCTGATTCAGTATGGTGATTAGGAATATTCATAGCTTCATCTGATATCAGGACTTCACTTGTAGAGTCAAACAGATCTCCAAGCGAATAATATTTAGAATATTTTACATCACTTAAATTATCTACATAGGGCATGTAGTTTATAATTTGGTTTTTCAATCTATATATTTTATTTTCAGGTGTTTTTACGTATATAGAGGTATCATTTACAAGAGGAATCAAAATCTCTCTTATCTCTTTAAACTCACCAAAGCTTCCATCTTCTAAAAAAAGACTCCCGTATAGGAGCCTTTGATCAAGTGTAGGTTCAAAATCAAGCTGTATGCTCTTAGAATCCTTCAGTTTAAGATATTCATCTGCCGTAATTTCTTCAGTGCCTGTAATATCCTGTAGAGAATCTTTCAGTACACTTCGTGCTTCCTGATAATAAAACCCTTCTTTGTCAATTAATTTAGTAACATTATTAGTGCTGTATCGTATAATTATAGAAGTTGGTCTTACAGAAGCCTTAAGAATACTTTCTACTCCAACAGCATCAAATTTATCAGGCTGCTTTAAAGACGGAGATACAAATAGCTCAAACCTTATAGATAGAAGTACGATTGATGAGATTAGTAATAAAACTATAGCTGTATTTTGGAGCTGGTTTTTATTCATATCTCAATTCCTCATCAATTTATGGTTTCTTTACCGGACTATTAGAATAGGTGCTGAAACCATCCTTCATGGTACTCAGAGATTCTTGAATATCCTTTTTATCAGTAATTTTTACAATACGATAATCTTTTATTACAGAATCACCACGTTTTAACTCTAATACTATCAAAGTATCCTTTGATAACTTAGATTCTTTAGGCGCACTATTGGTTTGATATTTGAAAGAAATGCTTTGAAAGAATACTCCTAATTTATCAACCTTAGGATTTATGTCATCGCCCATAGGTACATATTGATCGTCAATACGAGTATAAAGCGATATTTTAATAGTGTCATTTTCTTTTACGACACCTGATATGGCAATGCTATCGTCATCATTCAAAGTAGTTACAAAGTCTTTAGGCTTAGTAATTATACTTTTTTGAGCATCCCAAGAATCAGCTATTTTTTGTACAGTTTCTACTGAAATATTTTCAGATGGAGCTGCAAATGCACTGATACTAAAGGCTGCAATAAGACAGACAGTGAGCATTAAAATTTTAATATATTTTTTCATTCAAAGAAACCTCCTTTCTCCATAGATGTATACACTTTCATCACTCTATCATTATATATCTTTTATATTACAAATCGATTACATAGAAGTTAAGAATAATTTACACATTAACATTATCCACAATGGTAGAGTTATCCACAGGGAGCTTGATTGTAAAAGTACTACCATCGTTTAACCTAGAAACTGCATGTATACTTCCGCCATGAGCTTCTACAATATCCTTGGCTATAGAAAGGCCTAAACCAGTTCCACCCTGTTGTCTAGAACGACCCTTATCTACTCTGTAGAAGCGTTCAAATATATGTTCTATGTCAGAATCTGGGATTCCAATTCCGTTGTCACTTATAGAGATATCTACATATTTATCCACAATACTTACAGAAATATCCACAGTCCCATGTTCAGGAGTGTATTTGATTGCATTTGAAAGTATGTTTAGAATAACCTGTTTGATTTTAGATTTGTCGGCTAGTATCATTGGATTATTTTCTGAAACAAAATTCACATTATGATGTTTTTCATTGTAGTAAATTGTTAGGTGATTTAGAGATTCTCTTATTATATCGTTGACATAGAGATGTTCAAAATTCCATTTAGCTTTTTTGAAGTCAAAATGCGAAAGTTGAAGAAGGTCTCTTACAAGCGAGGTCATACGATCAGCTTCTTTTTCTATAGTGATTAAAAATTCATTCATAGTTTCCTGATCTGTAACAATTCCGCTAGATAATGTTTCGGCATAAGTTTTTATTGTTGTGATTGGAGTTTTAAGCTCATGCGATACATTGGCAACGAAGTCTCTTCTCATATTATCAAGGCGCTGCGCATCGGTTATATCTTGGAAAACCAAAATAAAACCAGTCTGTTTTTTAGCATCATCACTATAATATGCAGGCGATACTCTAAGCACTCTATCCTCAGAAACATTTAGGGTGAGATGCTTTACTTTATCTTCAGAAATACATTTTTTTATAGAAGAAAGGGGGAGATTTATACCCGTATATATAACTAAATCATTTATATTACTTCCATATATTTCGATATCGCGAGCTTTTAAAAGCTTTAATACAGCTTTGTTGTAAAGCACGATAAATCCATGGTCGTCAAGTGCCATAAGTCCATCCGCCATATTGCTTATTATGGCATCAAGTTTACTCTTTTCAGAGGAGATTTCAATAAGCGTACTCTCAAGTTTTTTGGTCAGATAGTTGAATGTATTTCCAAGCATACCAATTTCGTCATGCGAATGAGTATATACCCTTTGAGAAAAATCTCCCTTTGCGATTAAGCTTGCCTTTAAGTTTAGCTCATTTATAGGATTTGTTATAGAACCAGAAATTAAGAATCCTACTAAAAGCGAAACTATAAGGGCTATCACGGTAGCATTTAAAAATACGCTAGTAACCGTTTTAAGGGAACTATATACACTTTCAAGGCTGGCGCTTGAATAGATTATATAACCTCCACCTTCGGCATCATTTATAAAGGAAAATGCCATTATTTTAGTCATAGAATTACCGTTGTCAGAATCAGCGACATCAAGTTCATAAGATTTTTGAGTTAAACTGCTCATTATGACTTTACGATCAAGTACCTCCATACTATTTTTTCCTACAAAGCTATCATTTGAGGATGCTATTATAGAATAGTTCAGGGCATCCACAATAGATATATTGTAGCCAATAGGTAGAGTTATTTTATCAATACTATCTTGGATAGAGTTTTGAGAAATATCAAAATTAGATTCAGGAAGTATACTTTTTATAGTATTATTTGATATTGAAACTAAGTTTTGTCTCACTATATCCAAGTTATAATCTTCAAGCTTATCCGTTATAAATACTCCTACTATAGCCATAGCTATAAATACAAGTACAAAGTAAAGGATACTTAGCTTCCATCTTATACTTTTAAACACAAGTTATTCTCCCTTAAAATAATAGCCAACCCCTCTTCGGGTCATAACATAATTAGGCTTAGCAGAATCATCTTCGATTTTTTCACGAAGACGTCTTACCGTAACATCTACGGTTCTTATATCGCCATAATATTCATATCCCCATACACGTTCCAAAAGTTGTTCTCTTGAAAATACCTGTTCCTGCTGAGTAGCTAAAAACTTTAGCAGTTCAAACTCACGTACAGTAAGCGGTACAATTGAACCATCCTTAGAAACTTCATACTTAGCTATATCAATAGCAAGTGCGCCACTTTTTATAAGATCCTTATGTGCATGAACTTCATTATTCATAACAGGCATAGCAGTTCTTCTAAGATTTGCTTTAACTCTTGCAGTAAGTTCTCTGATGCTGAATGGTTTAGTTATATAATCATCTGCTCCAAACTCAAGGCCGAGCACCTTATCAACCTCTTCTTCTTTAGCAGTAGCCATTATTATAGGCACATTAGAAGTCTCACGTATTTTTTTGCATATATCAAATCCATTCATGCTAGGAAGCATTATATCTAAGATTATAAGATCAGGATTTTGCGAAAGCGCCATATCAAGGCCCTCTTTGCCATCATATGCAGTTATAATATCAAAGCCTTCTTTTTGAAGGTTAAATTTTACAATATCAGAAATCGGTTTTTCATCTTCAATTATAAGTATTTTACTCATTTAAACACCCCTTATCCAAAAAATTGTTATTAGATAATTCTATCATAAAAAAAATAAAAAGTATTAACAATTTGGCTAAAATTTCCTATATTTAAAAGCCTTGACAAAATTAAAAAAAAACCATAAAATACTAAGTAGGAATAATTCTTAGTAAGTAAAAGTAAGGTGGATTATGGAAAAAAATAGTTTAAAAACAAATTCAAATGGAAATAATAAAGCTCAGGTACAAAAGCGAAATACGATTCAAAAAAAGCTAGTACTAGATGCAGTATACCAATTACAAAATCACCCTACAGCAGAAGAAGTTTATAATCATATAGTCAAAATATATAAGAACATAAGTAAAGGTACGGTTTATAGAAACTTAAATTCGCTAGTAGAAGAAAAAGAACTGATAAAAGTTTTCGTGCATGATGGAGCAGATAGATTTGATCACAATACATTTGATCATAATCATATAAAATGTGATATATGCCAAAGATGCTATGATATACCAAGCGAGATGGAGCAATCTTTTGCTAGAACTATGGAAGCTGAAAAATCCGCAAAAGATATTTCAGGGTTTATAGTAAATAGCTATGAAATTCTTTTTAAAGGAATTTGTCCATCGTGCAGGGAGGCTATGTCACGTAAAAACTAAAAAATAGAGAAGGAGAGTGTAAAATGTCAGAAGAAAAAAGCTTAAAAGGAACCAAAACCGAAAAGAATCTCTTAGATGCATTTGCAGGAGAGTCTATGGCTAGAAATAAGTATACTTATTATGCAAGTGTAGCAAAAAAACAGGGGTATGTTCAAATCTCTAATTTGTTTGAAGAGACTGCAAATAATGAGAAAGAACA
>JBOFWC010000057.1:0-4608 GCA_051653405.1 Proteocatella sp.
AGTAAGGCTTTAGGAGTTAAAAGCAATTAACACCGAGTCCGCACCGCTTGCACGATACGGAGGGCTTTCTGTTAAAAATTTATACTGCTATACATTTGTATAGGTTTGTTTAAATTTGTTGTAACAGTTTCGTTACCCAAATACCCGTTCCATTTTTTCTCCTCCTACATTTTAATAAAATTTACATACCGTCAATTAATTTTGTGATCAGTAACATACATAAGTATGTCCTTATATAATAATATGTAAATTTTTTCAAAAAAGTGGGATAAAAAATAAAAAATTTTAAAAAATTCTTCTTTTTAAACTTACAAACATCAAAGCCGCTGTCACAAGTGCCGAAATAGAAGTCGCTAGCGCCAGCCCTCCAACCCCAAGATACCTAGAAAGTATAAAATTTAAAACGATATTAATAACTACCCCTACACTTGCATTTATAACAGGTGTCTTCGTATCCTGAAGCGAATAAAACGCCCTAGCCAAAACCTCTCTAATTCCCATTCCAAGCATACCAATAGAGTAGAAAAACAGCGCCGAGCTACTCATTTTTATCGCAGCATAATCAAACGCTCCCCTACCAAACATCAGCTTTATTATAGGCTCCGAAAATACCATGAAAATAATAGTAGTAGGAATCACAAATATGCAAATTATCTTTATGGTCTTTGTTACAGTCCGCTTTAGACTCTCAATATTTCCACTTGCACTATCCCTCGCCATCTTAGGATAAATTACCGATACTATAGAAAGCACAAAAATCCCTTGAACAAATAAATTGAGCTTGCTCGCATAATTTAGCGCAGAAATTCCCCCTACCGAAACCGAAGAAGCAATACTTCTATCTATAAGAATATTTATTTGATTTATAGACGCTCCAAAAATAACAGGATACATCACCGCTAAAGTTTCCTTTATATTTTCATCCTTGAAATCTATAAATCTCTGATACCTAAATCCAAGCTTTTTTGCTGATGGAAACATAACTATAAGCTGAAACACCGTAGCGATTAAAGTTCCATACAAAAGTACTCCCGTTCCCATTCTAGAAGATAGCGCAATAGAAGCTATTATAACCACATTAAACGGAATCCCCGTAAAAGCTGGAGTCAAAAAATCTCCCTTTATCTGCAAAAAACCGCTGTATATTACTTTCCATAGGAATATATGCCGTCACTATAGCCGTTCCTATAAATCCAAACAGTACATTTGGAATAGTTTGCGATATAAGATAAGCATCGCTTATATACGATGCTCCATAAAAATACGATAAAATAACATCTCTTCCAAAGCCAAGTGTCTTTGAAACAAGCGTCATTATCATTACTAAAACGGCTGCTTTTTTCATAGTTTACTCTAGTATCTCCCAATAACCTGCAATATCAGATCCAATTCGCTTAACAGCATTTGCATCCTGAAGTATTTTCATATTTCTTTCTATTGTTCTAGTTGTTTTATTAAGATTTATACCAATCTCTGCTTGAGTTATATATTTATCTTTTTTGATAAGTTCAATAATACTTTTTTGGGTTTTGTTTAGTTTAATTTTTTTATCACCGACATTATCACCGACATTATCACCGACATTATCACCGACATTTTTTATAGGGAAGTTAACCTTCAAAAAATTTGTACTAAACGAAAAAATGTTTCGATCATATACCTTTAGTATTCTTTGTATTCCTGAACCAAGCTGCTCAACTAATTTCACATCTTTAAATACCCTCATTAGTTCTTTGTTTCTAGGCGCAGAAATTCCTTCAAAGAATTCTTCTTGGTTTAGCTCTTGAGGCAACCCTCCAGATGATGTAATAACAAAGCGATCAGAAAATATTTCAAAAACTGGAGGAATCCCGTTTGAATAATCGTTATGAATTATAGCATTTACAACAGCTTCTCTTAATGCCGTAGAATCCACAATTCGTTTTTCTTTTCGTAATGTAGATGTAATTTCAGTCTTTGTGATATTTTCAATATCCAATCTATTTAAAATATTCTCGGTTGCTTTAATCAATGAACAATATCCTAACTCTGCATTCTCAATTAAGTCTACTTTATCAGTTCCTGCATACTTAGCAACTTTCATAGAGATTCCATTTTCATCAGCTAGCAAATATGCAGCATAATTAAACTTATTATCCTCAGTGAATAATTCTAAATTACTTAAAAATTTGTCATTCAAATCATACCCATTTTCTTCGTAATATATCTTAAGCTGTTTAAACGTAAGGTCTTGCCTTGGGGATACCAGCTTTCCAAGTGAATTTCTAATACGTTTTGAGTATAAAGAATCAATCATTTCCATAGTCATTTGTTGTACAGTTGTTCCTACCCTTAACAAGCAACCATTTGGAGACATTCCATATTTTTTAATGTAGTATGGCTTATCAGGACCACTAGAGATTATAATTTTAATAATATCTTGACCGTCCATTACGGTAGTAGTAACATCAAATAAACCCATTGTGGATGGAAATATATTGTTCTTTATTTTATCTACTATTCTTTTTTGAACATCATCTACATTTTCAATGCCAATAGCTGTCCCATCATCTGCAATTCCAATATATATTTCTCCGCCCTCAGCATAATTTAAAAATCCAACAACTTCTTTTTCAAGACTATCATTTAATTCTCTTTTAAATTCCACTCGATTGCTCTCATTCATATAAATCACCTCCACTATACAAATTTCCTATTTTAGATTTTCGTCCATTTTATTTTTTAGACAATTTCACTTTAGAATATATAAAAGTCCCTAAAGCCGCTCCAGAAGTATCTACCATAACATCAAATACTCTTCCAGATCTTCCTGCTACAAAAAGCTGATGAAATTCATCTGTCATAGCATAAAGTGCACAGATTATAACCGATTTAAAAAATGGCTTTGATACATTATTTCTTTTGAGTCCAAACATCACAAAAACTGCCAAAATAAGGTACTCTGTGAAATGAGCGCCCTTTCTTATGACAGTGTGCAATAAATCTTCATTCATAGCCATATTTAAGCTATTTTTTATAACATCTATTATATACCCTAAAATCCCGCTACTCAAATCAGATGACTGTGATGCACTCTGATGTGAAAAACAGAATATAACAATCATCCAAATTATAGCGGGAAGGTAGGCTAAATTATTTCTTTTTAATTTCATAGTATATTTTCTTTCTAAATTTACATAAATCACTTTACTTATTTTTTTATAAATTTTCTTTTTCTACCACCGATTTTAAATATGCTAAAAATTTATCTCTTAAATCTTCTCTTCTAAGTGCTGTTTCCACAGTAGCCTCAAGAAATCCTTGCTTGTTTCCTACATCATATCTTTTACCAACAAAATCATATGCATACATATCTTCTTTTAGTGCTAATTCCTTAAGTGCATCCGTAAGCTGAATCTCTCCACCTTTTCCAGGCTTAGTATCCGCCAAAATATCAAAAATTCCTGGATTTATAATGTATCTTCCAAGTATAGCTACATTTGATGGTGCTTCTTCTACGGACGGTTTTTCCACAAGATTTTTCACCGTAAATACCCTATCTGCAACCTGTGCTCCATCTACTATCCCATATTTGCACACATCTTCATCTCTAACAGTTTGAACTCCAAGTACAGAGGTTTGATATTTTTCATAACAATCTATCATCTGCTTAAGACAAGGTATTTCATCATTATGGACTACATCATCCCCAAGAAGTACTGCAAAAGGTTCATTTCCTACAAATGTTTTAGCACAATATATAGCATGACCAAGACCTTTCGCTTCCTTTTGGCGAATATAATGTACATCTGCCATTTCAGATACCGTCTTTACTATAGAAAGTAATTCCTGATTATTCTTTTTCTCAAGTTCTTGCTCAAGCTCACAAGAACGATCAAAATGATCCTCTATAGCCCTCTTACTCTTTCCTGTAATTATAAGGATTTCTTCAATCCCACTAGCTATAGCCTCTTCAATTATGTATTGAATCGTTGGTTTATCAACTATTGGTAACATTTCCTTTGGCATCGCTTTAGTCGCTGGTAAAAATCTAGTTCCAAGTCCTGCTGCTGGTATTACTGCTTTTCTTACTCTCATTAAAAAAATCCCCCTGTTTATTTTAAAATAGCCCTAAACATGTTAGGGCTTTTTCATAGTTAATCTCTCGTAAATAAATCGGTAGTGTAAAGTTTTATACCCCATTTTTCTTTATAAAATCTATATTTTCAAGGTTTTCGCTATTTTTTTAAATAAAAAAACAATGCCCCTCCATTTTCTGATATAATTTGAGTTCCAACACAACAAATAAAACAGAAAGAAAAAGGTGCCATTGTTATGTCTTCAATTACATCTTTTTACTCCACATAATTCAATACCAAAATCAACAAATTCGATTTTTAGTACTTTAGTACTATTTATATCAAAATATATTCTACTTGCTCAATGGGCTCACGATGATAAACACTCCCCAAAATATCAAAAATTTAAAACCAATAAACTTCCATTAATTCAACCATTTTTCAAACAAGACTGGAAGTTTCTTCTTGCATACTATGAACATAAATATCAAAAGAAAATAAAAGCAGTACAAAGAAGAAACGGAAGTGATATCACAGAGGATATATTCAT
>JBOFWC010000058.1:0-2254 GCA_051653405.1 Proteocatella sp.
TTCCCCACTTTCTAATCTTATATTTTTTCGCTCTCCTGGAATAATAATTTTTACAATTGTTCCAATTCCTATAAAACTTATAATTTCAAGTTCTGCCTTAACAATACTTTTTAGTCGTTCTTTTACATTATGTATGCCCACATGTGGCCTTCCATCATTCAATGCCTTCTCTATTTCAAAGCCTATTCCATTATCTGAAATTGTTATAATGTGATCTCTCCCCTTCTTTTCTGTACAAATTTTTATAGTCCCGCCCTCAAGCTTGTTGCAAATTCCGTGCTTAACTGCATTTTCTACAATAGGCTGCAACGTAAGGGTTGGCATATTAAAATCATCTGATTTTATATCATATTCTACCTTTACCCTATCCCCAAACCTCAGCTTTTCTATATCAAGATAAATGTTAGTGTGTTCCAGCTCCTTGGAAAAAGGTTGTGTGTCATTTTCACCCATGCTGTACATATTTTCCCTAAGATATCCAGAAAACTTTACAGTGGTTTCCTCAGCAAGCTTTGGATTCGCCCTACAAAGTGCAGTGATAGTATTTAATGTATTGTACAAAAAGTGAGGCTGTATCTGGGAAAGCATAAGCGATACCCGTTGCTCCCTCAACTTTATTTCCTTTTCCTCATTTACCTGCTGTGATATATGTACATGTATTACAAGATAATAAAATAAAAAAGCTACAGCATACGTTTCGTTCAATAGTCCCGGTCTTGCCCCTATTGATTCCATAATATTTGCCGTCATCAGCCACGCTATGCAAAAGAAAGCTTGAAGGTGATTTACCTTTGTATTTCTGTAAAATTTCAGATTCAATATAAGAAGGAATATAATCCAATATACCCAGTCCGTAACAATAAAGGCATATCCCCAAATTCCAATTTCAAGGCTTCCTCCAGCTCCAAAATAAAATATATTGTTTTTAAAAAATGCCATGCAGTAAAAAAGACAGTTCACTATGGCAGGAATATAGATCAGTTTATTTTTAGGCTCCACTATATTTATGACTATAGCCATAACTAAAGGTTTTAGAGAGTAGTAGATTATCCCTGTTATGATTAGCGAAAATCCCAATATTGCTTGATCTTTAAGATAATTCATATAAAACTCCGCTATAGAGAGCATCAGAAGCAGGGTCATATTTATAACCATTCGTTTTTTTATAAATATATCTACTGCCGATTTCATGGAAACAACAAAATATGTACCCACTACCATTGCAATAAGCGTATAGTTTTCAACAAGATAATTTTGCAAATATGTCTCTTTCATGGAACTCACCTCTACTGTATATGATTACTTATTATGCTATCTTTCCACATGCGCTAGCTCATCAGTTTTATCTTTTTCTAAATCAATTTTTCCAAAATCACTATTTTCAGGTAAAGTCATTTGGAAAGACGGTGTCTGATCTGCTAAAATTGTAGAATTTTGGGATTTAACCTCTAGTAAATGTCCACCCTTTGTTTTGTCATCACTAATAAAATGAAGATGATATCCTGGCACATTTATACCGTTAACATATGAAGGACACCAAAAACCTATAAGTGTTCCCCTTACATTTTCATACTCAAAGATTGGTTGTTTTTTTGTTACTTCAGCCAGCGGGCGATATGGTTTTTGCTGTGGAGGTACAGATCTCACTTTCACATATGAAAATTCTCCTGTTATTTTGAATGTATAGAAAAGATTTGGATTTTTAATCGCATTATCCATTATTGTTTGAAGACTTTTATAATCATCAAATTTGACATTTTCCTTTTTTTCATCCGCATCAAAATAAGTTACGGAAGCAAAAGGAGTACTTTGCTTATCATCCACCTTCTCCACGGTTCCATCATACTTCGCTCTATATACTTGTCCATCTAGTACAATCATTTCTCCATCAAGTTGTGCAAATGTACCAATGCCAATATCTCCATAATTTTTCAGGTCTTTAATAGATACCTGTCCATCATAAGAACCTTCTAATAGTGCGTTTATAGTTGATACTTGATAAAGAAGTTCTCGATTAGGTTCACGCTGCGATTCCTGTGCATTGCAAAAAATAGTTGATATACCAAAAACTAAAATAGCTAAAATAATAATTAATCTTTTCATCACGTATTTATCCCTCACATTATTAAATTTTTACACTCAGATTAACACAAATTGTCCAAAATATCAAACAAATATCCGCTATCCGAAAAAAATCGTAAAATAAAAGGTCTATCGTATCGATTAAGAGATAAGATTGACCTTTTTGGAAAAA
>JBOFWC010000059.1:0-5495 GCA_051653405.1 Proteocatella sp.
GGTTGCATTGCGCCACCTTCCTCTGCTGGACGACAAGTCTTAGCAAAGATATTTAAGCAGCCTTTTTGCTCTTTAAGTGGTGGGCATACCCATGATTTCATACGCTTTGCAATCTCTTCATCTGAAACAAGTAAAGAAACTGTTCCATTTGGAATATCAATTTCTATCTCATCTCCATTTTCTACAATAGCAATCGTTCCACCATCATATGCTTCTGGCGAAACATGGCCAATAATAGCTCCAAAGTTAAACCCAGAGAATCTAGCATCAGATATTAGCCCTACACTCTTATGTAGCTCTCGTCCAATTAAAGCATCTATACTTAACATAAGTTCTTTCATACCGGGAGCTCCCTTGCAACCCTCATAACGGATTACAATTATATCGCCAGCTACAATTTTTCCTGCTTCAATAGCATTAAAAGCATCTCTGTCTGTTTCGTAAACTTTTGCTTTGCCTTTCATGTATTTCACTTCTGAAGGCACAGCTGTCGGTCTAACGATAGCACCATTTGGAGATAAATTTCCACGTAGAATCTTAAGCCCTGGTTCTTGGAATAATGGATTTTCTAATGAATATATCACTTCATTTTCTTCTGGAGTTATTTTCCCTAAATAATCAGCCCATACCCCACCCATCATCATTGGAGCATCTGTAAACAATTTACTTTCAAGCATCTTCATTACATTTGGAACGCCACCTGCATAGTGAAAATCCACTACTGTATATGGCCCACTTGGAATAACTGCATTTATACAAGGTATCTCTTTTGCGTATTTTTCAAAATCCTCTAATGTAAGCTTAATCCCTAACTCATAAGCCATTGTAAGAATATGAAGCACTGCATTTGTAGATCCTGCAACTGCCATGTCAAACATGATTGAATTTAGTAGTACTTCTTTTGTAATTAATTCAGAAGGCTTGCGTCCAGACTTAGCTAGTTCCACAGCTTTCATTCCTGCTAATCTTGCTTCACGAAGCTTCATATTATCTGATGCGGGAATGGTTGATGTCCCTGGTAAAACCAAGTTAAACACCTCGCCTAGCATCTGCATTGTATTTGCAGTTCCCATAGATGGACACGCTCCATAGGATGGGCACACACAGCCTTCCATTACATCTAGTTCATCCTCTGTGGCTCCTGAAAATCTAGCGGCATCTAAATCTGCCTCCACTACCGTTTTTCCTTCATATTTTCCTGCTTGCATAGAACCACCTGTGATAATCATAGATGGTATATCTAGGCGTGCTGCGGCAAGATAACACCCTGCAATTATATTATCACATGATGCAACCATTGCCAATCCATCGAAATTATGTACTTTTGTAACAAATTCTACAGACATAGCTACGATATCTCTGCCAACTTGCTCATATTTTAGTTCTTCTGCTCCATTGGCAATGTTTCCGCAAGTAGCTGGAATACCAAATTCTATTGGTACTCCACCTGCTGCCCAAACTCATTTTTTTATCCCCCATTTATTCTGCCCAGTTTAGGCCTACATTTGCCGCTAATGCTTTCTCATAAATTGCATTTGCTGCCATCAAGTCTTGTGCTCCCATTCCTACCGTTTCAAAAACAATAATCTCATCATCGCTTTCACGCCCTACTAACTCTCCTTTGATTACATTTCCAATGTCACCTGTAAAATCTTTTTCTGTGATTGTTCCTTCTGCAAGTGGAATCAAAATATCTCCAGATTCAGATAATACTGCTTCTTTTGAGTCAAAATATATCTTCGATGCACGGTTTAAAATAAATGGATCCATCTCCTGCATATGGTGCTGGTATGCCCCTACGCAGCTTACCGTACATCCCGCTTTTACTTTAGTAGCGTCAAATACTGGTTTTGTTGAAGGGGTAACTGTAATTAATAAATCTGCATTATCTATAGCTTCATCAGAGGAATTAGCCGCTACAATTCTTGTATTATATAACTTTAACTCTTCTTGCATAGTCTTTGTAAACTGAAGCGTTCTCTCATAGTTTAAGTCAAACACACGAACTTCATCTAAGTCACGAACTGCAATCATTGCCTCTAATTGCATTGCTGCTTGTCCCCCAGTACCGATCAAAGCCCCTATTTTAGCATCTTTTCTCCCTAACAACTCAAACGCTAGTCCTGACGCAGCACCTGTTCTTAATTGAGTTACATAAGTTCCATTCATAACCGCTTTTACAAAGCCATCTTTTCCATCAATTAACAATACTTGAGCTGGTGCTGAGGTTTTTCCTTCATCAATATTATGAGGGAAAATATTTACGTTTTTTAATGATGCTCTGTCTATTTCTGGCGCATAAGCTGGCATAAATAAAAAACATCCATCATACTTAGGTGCCAACACTTGAGTTCGAAGTGGAATCTCGCAAGTTCCCTCAACTACTTGTACAAATGCTTGTTTATTTGTTTCAATAGCGTCTTTTATTGTAAATACTTTTTTTATGTCTTCTTTTGTTAATAATAACATACAAATTCCTCCTCATTTTTAGTAGTTCCTTTTGGTAGCTATTATATATCAACGTTATAAATATGTCAATAAAAGTCATGGATATTTAAAACTCATCAAGCTTTTTTGTATGGCTGTAATAAAAAATATCATACTTTATAATAAAAAAAACTGCATCCAAGTATTTAGCTTGTTGCAGTTTCAAATATCGTATATTGTTTTTACCACTCAGTTATTATAAGCTGTGTAGCACTTTCTGGTGCAGGTATAAAATATGAACTAAAGTTTTCGGTTACATCTTCGTAGGGCATAGTATTTATTTTTATATATTCAATGTTTTTAGAGCTATATGGGAAAGTGCTGTCTTTATTCTCTTTTAGAGTATTTCCAATTGTGGTAGTATACCATTTTCCAATCTCGACACCTTTTTCGTCTGAAACATCATAAAACACTTTTTCTTCACTTTCAAATTTTGGTATACTTTTGGTTCTGTTCGCTGGGTAAGTATATTCTCTGCCTTTTATTTTAACGCCTAGTACTTTTTGTGCTGAAGTGTTCCACTCTCCACCACCTTGCGTTTGTAATGTCATCACATCAATTGCGTATATATCGCCACCACTTGAGGATGTTCCCACCTTACGGAAGTTTTTTAATGCTAGTGATTGCATTAACACATAGTCAGCTTCAAGTAGCTGTTTTTTAGTGATTGTAACTGATTTACCAAAAACTTCATCTCTATTTTTTCTGATAGCGGCATTCTTGCCTACAACTCCCTCTCTATATCCTACAATAGCTTCTTTGTTTTGGTCTGCTGTAAATTGAGGAATATTATTTGTAGGAAGTGTTTCTGCTTTTATTATTACTGGTTCTTTTACTGGCTTCCTTGTTTTTTCTGCTTCTGCTTTATTTTCTGCCAAAGCTCTTTCGTATAACTTTTTCTCGTCTATTCTAAAAATTGATAGTTTTGCTTTTTCAATTTGTCCTATGGCAGTGTCTGGCTCTGCAAAAGAAACTGTGCTTAATGCTAATGTTGTAATTAATGTTAGTGATAATAATTTTTTCATAGTTCCCCTTTTCGTTATATATTTTTTATTAATCCAAAATCTATTTTTCTATTTTTATTCCTGCTACAATGTTATCTCTCATATCAGTTTTTATAGGACTAGCTTTTGGTGGGACTACAAATATATTATCTACATTTTTTGTAGATGTTAAAAATACTTTGTACCAAGTCCCTGAAAGAATATCAGTTGCTCCTGTTATTGAAGGAACATTGCCTTCTTTATATTTTTCTGGAAACCATCTTCTTTCTAAACTACCATTTGAAATTTCTGCCATGTATGGTCTTGAATCTGTAGTTTCTCTATCTTCTGATAAATACCCTATTGGTGACATATATTCTGCTGTTAACCTTTTTTTGCCTTCAAACTGGATATATTTAAAGTTCTTCAGATATGTTCTATCAATTTTTACTACATCATATTTTACAAGCTCTGCTTCTTTTATTGATAAAACCATTCCATTTTTAAGATTTAATCTTTTATCATGCTCTGGCATTGCTATTGCATTATCTGCAAGTGTTTGAACATCTAGGAATTTAACATCTTCTTTTTTTATATTCTCTTCCTTTGCTACAAGGTTTATAACGTCCTCGTCTGATATTTTAAGTACCCTTCTAAAGTTTTCCGCACTTTCAAATGTCATTTCTGTAGTCATTGGCTTTTGTGTCTGATATACAGATTCTTTGGGTGGCATTGCATAAGCTACTGCTGCGTTTAATACCAATCCTAATGTTAATACTAAAGTAATTAATATTTTCATATTTTACCCCTTTTTATTATTATATTTCCCTCATTAATTATACATTTAGATTATTATTTTATCAAGTGAAGTAATAAAAATGTGCTTCATTTTAAATCAAAATATATATCCACAATAATTTTTTCATGTTATTATTTAAATATTATCAGGTTTAAACTTTGACCTTTTTTCGTGTTTTGTAAGTTTTAATACTTAAAATTATATGGGGGTATAATAATGGGGAAGAAAATTTGTATAATTGTTTTAATAATATTATGTTTAGTTTTAGCTGGTTGTTCCGACACTAGCACTTTGACTCAAGAAGAAAAACTAGCTGATTTTGAACAGCTATATAATGAAATAGAGTCTGGATATCCGTTTTTGGAAGTAAATAAAAGATTAAACGGACAAGATTGGCTCGCAAATAAAGCTATCTATGAACAACTTATCAAAGATACTAATTCAGATAAAGAATTTATTTCTAAATTAAGCTTAATACTAAGAGATTTAAATAATTCGCATACTGAGTTAATTGATACACAAGAAGATTTTGATTTTTTCAAAAAAACATATTCTCCTTTGAATTGGTATGATTTTTTTGATGATGAAAAAGTAATTAATAGATACAGTTCAATAAAAAAAGGCTTTGATTATAAGGAAAATTCCTATAAAGATAATACAATAAAGGATTTAGTTGAAAATGAAGTGGGTTACATTCATATTCCACAGATGTATTCTGCTAACGGTGATATAAATAAAGATATGGATACCATAAAGGCTTATTTGGAAAAAATAAAAGATTACAAAGCCTTAGTAATTGATATACGAGGAAATCCTGGGGGAACCGATGAGTATTGGGAATCATTAGTATCAGTTCTTAGTGATAAAACATATAACTGCAAAGGGTATATATTATTTAGAACTGATTCAAATGTAATATCTAAATATGTAGAAAAAAGAGATGTTAAACTCAATAGTATTAATGAACTACCTGAAACTGATTTAAAAAACTCACCTAATGAAGCTTCACAAAGTTTTACCTCTTTTGAATATAAGGAAGAAGTCGTTAAAGGCGAAAGCAAAGCTCCATTTAAAGGAAAGATATATCTATTAGTAGATAATCGTGTTTTTTCAGCAGCTGAATCATTTTCAATTTTTTGTAAAGAACAAAAATTTGCTACAATAATAGGCTCAAAAACTAAAGGTGATGGATATGTATATGATCCAGTGCTATTTAAATTAAATAA
>JBOFWC010000060.1:0-10607 GCA_051653405.1 Proteocatella sp.
TTTGATGATGTAATTATTATTTCAGAGGTTAAATGGAAGGAACACTTAGATAAAGTAAGATCTATTTATGGAGAAGGCTGGAGCAAAGCGTATAGGGAGATGGGAAGTAAGGCTTTATTTGAAGACGTTACTGAATATATGATAAGTTTTGGTATGTTAGAGAGGCATGTTAGTTCTAGAGAAATTTCTATTATGCCTCTTGCAGCAAAGATTACAGGAAATTATCCAGAGGACTACTGGAAGAAGAAAGAGGAAAAAGAAGATGGAAACATGGACGATAAGTAGGGCTGGTGTAATTAATTTTTGGTACTATGATGACGAGATTTTTCATTTTGAAGATGGAAGATTGTTGTTAAGAGGAGCCAATGGTTCTGGAAAATCAGTTACTATGCAGAGTTTGGTACCACTTTTGTTTGATGGAAATAAAAGTCCTGAAAGACTAGACCCTTTTGGTTCTAGAGCTAGAAAAATGGATAACTATCTACTTAGTGATAGGCTGGACTTAGAAGAAAGGACAGGTTATTTATTTTTAGAATTTGAAAAATCAGAGTCAAAACGCTATATTACGATTGGTATGGGTATGAGAGCTAGAAAAAATATGCCTATGCAAACTTGGTATTTCATAATACTTGACAATAGGCGAATTGGTTTTGATATATCGCTATATAAAGATCTTGGGGATAAAATTCCACTAACTCAAAAAGAACTTGAAAATAAGATAGCACAAGGTGGTCAGGTATTTACTAAGCAGGCAGATTATAAAGCTGCGGTAAATGAATATTTGTTTGGGTATGCAGATTTATCTGATTTTGATGAATTAATTACACTTTTGATTCAAATTCGTTCTCCAAAATTAAGTAAAGAATTTAAACCGACTACTATGTACGAAATTATGCAGAACTCTTTGGTAACGCTTACTGACGATGATTTACGTCCTATGTCAGAGGCTATAGAGAATATGGATGAAATCAAACTAAAAATAGAATCGTTAAATACATCTAAAAAAGCTATTTCTAGAATAAATACAGCGTATGATAAATACAATGAATATATGATCTCTACAAAAGCAAATCGATTGCTTAAGTATAATAAAGAAAAACTTGAACTTGAAAAAAAGCAAGAATCTTTTATTTTTGAAGAAAAAGAACATGAAAAAAGGCTTAAGGATATAGAAATATTACTTGAAAAAAACAAATTAGAAGAAGAGCAGATAACTAAAAAAGAAGAAAGTTTAAGAAATCATGATCTATCTAAACTTGCAGATGAGAAACAATATCTTAAAAAGAATTCTGAAAAAATAAAGCTTGAACTGGAAAAGAAAAAAGCTAATTTAGAAAATCAAGAAACAAAGGAACTCGGATTTAAAACAAACTTAAAGGAATTAGATGCGAAGCGGGATATAGTTGAAGCTGAGCTTAAAGAAAAGCTTGAGCAGATGAATGAAGAATCTGAAATAGCTTGTTTTGACGAACATGCATTTTTTGAGGATGAATATAATAAGTCAAAAGGGGAATTTGATTTTAAATATCATAAAGAACAGGTTAACATTTATAGGAAACATGTATATAAAGGCTTAACTTTGTTAGAGGATCAGCAACGTATTTCACAAAAGTATGATGAGGCGTTAAGAAAAGTAGATGATATAGGAAGAAAAATAGATAAAAAAAGTAGAGAACTTCAAGAATTTGAAAGACAGTTTAATCAAATAAAAGAAGAGTTTGCAGAAAAAACATTCAAGTGGGCAGAAAATAATCAAATCCTTAAATTTGAAAAAGATATACTTCAACAAGTGACAGAGCGAATCTATGCTTATGGAGAGCAATTTGACTTTGAAGAAGCACTTAAACCTTTGAAAGAGGCCTATCAAATTTTGTGCCAAAGGGAAAATATAGATTTAAATAAGCTGATAGGGGATAAGGAGAAAAAAGAAGAGGAAATAAGGGTTTTAAGGGAAGAATACAAAAAACTTGAACTTCAAAAAGATGTAGAGCCTCAAAGGAACGAAGCGGTAATAGCTAATAGAAAAGCTTTGACAGAAAAACAGATTCCATTTATACCACTTTATAAAGTCCTTGATTTTAGCAAGGATACAAATGAAGAACAACGTAACTATATTGAAGAATCTTTAGAAGCTATGGGTATTTTGGATGCGCTTTTGGTAGCTCCTGAATATAAGGATATAATATCAAGGATGGATGCGGCGCATGCGGATAAATATTTATTTGCAAAACCAGAAATTCTAAGTCATAATCTAAGTTATTTTGTTTCAGCGGATACAGGAGAAAATATTTTTTCAAAAAGCTTTATAGAAGATATACTGATGAGTATTTTGCTTGATGATAATGGAAATAATTTTTTTGTGTCTGAAAATGGACAATATGGAATGGGAATTATAAAGGGGAAAGTATCTGGAAAGGCTAAATCACGTTTTATAGGAGCAACTTCAAGAAAACGTTATAAGCTGGAAATGTTAGCTGAGATTATGGAAAAGATAAATAACTCAGAAAAAGAACTCTCTATTTTAGAAAATGAAATTTCTAAGATTAGAAAAAAACTTGAAAATATGGATATGGAGCTTTCAAATTTCCCAAATAATAAAGATCTTGAGGTAGCTAAAAAACAGTACTTTGATACTTTGAATGATTTGAATTTGTTTCAAAGAGAAGAGCGCTATTATAGGCAAGAGTCTGAACTTGTATATAAGGAACTTAAGGATAAGAATCAGGAAGTAATAGAAGCTACAAGAGGCTTATCTTTATCAGCTAAGGTGGATGTATATAAAGAGGCATACGAATCACTTTTGGAATATAATGATTTACTAATGGGCTTTATTAATGTTTCGCAGCAAAAAAATCATATTTTAACTCAAATAAATTCCTATAATAAGCAGCTAGAGGATTGTATTCAAATTGAAGATGAATTACGTTATGATATTGGCAAGTATGAGCGAGAAGTAGCCCAAATTGAAGTAAGGCTTATAGATATAGCTGTGCAGCTTGATGTTGCAGATTTTAAGCAGATAGAAGAAGCTATTGCGCATTGCCATAGAAGAAGAAAAGAGCTTCCTTTAGAATACGCATCTTTAGTGGATGAGCGTGCAAGCAAAAAGGCTGCCTGTGAAACAATTGAAAAAGAACAGGAAGCATTGAATTTAGAAAAAACTAAGGTTGAGTCAAAAAGAGCATTGTATGAAGAAGCGTTTAAAAAAGAGTATATGTTAGGTTATGTAGCTGAATATGATGAATTAGAAATGGAAAATTTAATAAAGCTTGCAAAAAAAATAATGGATTGTCATGGAGCAATTCTAGATGAAAATAAAACTATAGTTGAGCTTACGAATAATCTTAAAGAACGGGTTATAAGAGAAACTGGCGAATTAGCAGAATATCATTTGAAAATGGTTTATCTTTTTAAAGAAATAGTAGATGAAACAGTAGCGGATGATGATAGAAATTATATAGAAAGAACGGATTTATCAGCTAAAGTACAGGGAAAAAATATGAAATTTTATGATCTTGCAAAATGGATTGATGAACAGATTGTGGAGCAAAGTTCTTTATTAAGTGAACAAGACAGAGCGTTATTTGAGGAAATTCTTATAAATTCTGTTAGCCGAAAAATAAGTGGAAAAATCTATCAAAGTGAAAGATGGGTCAAAAAAATAGATGAACTTATGAGTAGTATGGATAATTCTAGTGGACTTTCATTTTATCTTAAATGGGTACCAAAGGAAGCTGAAAATGAGGAACAGCTAGGAACTAAAGAACTTATAGATTTATTAAGAGGGGATCAAGCTCTTTTAACTAGGGAACAAAAAGACAAGCTTATTGGCCATTTTCAGTCTAAAATTATAGAGACTAAATCTAGACTTGAGGATTCAAGCGATAATAGAAGCTTTTTAACGATTATGAAAGAAATCCTTGATTATAGAAAGTGGTTTCAATTTCAGCTATATTTTGCTAAAACCGGAGAACGAAAAAAAGAACTTACAAATAATGCGTTTTTTACTTTTAGTGGTGGAGAAAAAGCAATGGCTATGTATGTTCCATTATTCTCAGCAGTTTATGCAAAATATAGTGGAGCTAACAAGGATTGTCCAAAGGTAGTTTCTTTAGATGAAGCATTTGCAGGGGTAGATGAAAAAAATATTAGAGATATGTTTAGGCTTTTAGTAAACGAACTAAATCTAAGCTTTATAGCTAACTCACAGGTTCTTTTTGGAGATTACGATACGGTGCCAGCGCTAAGCATTTATGAACTTATTCGTCCAGAAAATGCCAATTTTGTGACTTTGATAAGGTATAAGTGGAATGGCAATGTAAGAGAACTTGTGCTTGATAAGGAGGCATAAGTTGGAATCTATCAATCAGAAATGCAGTAAATATTTAAAACAAAAGCCTGCTTTGAGAATAATGAAGGGTTTTAGGAACAAATATCGTTCCTATGGGGATATAAGGGGGATTTTTGAACTTAAAAATCCAACAGCTGAAGAAAAAGAGTTTTTAAAAGGTGTTTTTAAAAAAGATTTTTCAGAAAGAAAAAGTATATCAATATCACTTTTAAAATTCCAAGAATCATTTAATGGAACTCTATATGAGGGGATTGATTTAGCTGAAGTTTTGAATTTATATTTTGGAGAAACTATAATTAGTAAGAAGAGTGAGATAGAATTAGCCGCTTTGAATAAAAAATTTTTTTTTGAAAAGCTAATATCTAATCTTAGAAATGAAAATTTAAAAGCGTGGATAGCATATGTATTTGACAACAGTAGTGAAAAGGGATATAAATTAATTAGTAAGGTATATTCTGAAAGCGTTATAGAATTAGAAAAGCTTATATTTCAATTAGAATCGGTCCTATATGTGTGTGAAACTCATGAAGATGGAATTGCAATTCCTATGGCAGCAGCATTAGCGGCGTTAGATCCCCATGCATTAGATGAGGGAACGTTATTAAAAAAATTATTGATTCATTATATTTGCTATTCAAAACAACTTAATTATCCAGAAAATGCACAGGAAAAAGCTGAAGTTTTAGAAACTATTAATTTACTTACATCAGATAGTATAAGAAACTGTATAACTTATGGGATAAAAGCGTTTGATAAATACGGAGACTCTTTAAATTGGGAAGAATTTTATTTAAGAAATGAACCGCTTGTTCTAGTTTCATATAATTTAAAGAAAGTTAATATGTTGAAATCGGAGGCTTCTAAAGTATATTGCTTTGAAAATCCTACCGTATTTTATAATTTTATAAAAAATAATGCTAATTCGGCTGCGATTTGTACGAACGGACAGATAAATACACTTGTGTATAAAGTTTTAGACAAACTTTTTGAATCAGGGGAAAAACTTTTTTATAGTGGAGATTTTGATCCAGAGGGAATTTTGATAGCGGACAAACTCAAAACTCGTTATGCTGATTTAGACGTAAGTTTTTTTAATAAGCTTAATTATGAAAATAGTGTTTCCAATAATTTTATTTCTGAAGTACGTTTAAAACAACTTGATAAAATAAATAATTCTTTTTTAAAAGAAATATCAAACTATATAAAAATTACTAAAAGAGCAGGTTACGAAGAATTGTGTAAAGTTTTTTAAATGTTTCACCAGGTCAGGTTGTAGGGTATATTGGGCCTAATGGGGCTGGCAAAAGCACTACAGTAAAGATTATATTAGGCATGATTACTAATTATAGTGGAAATGTGCGTATTTTTGGTGAAGATAAATGATTATAATAATGGTTTTTGCATGTAAAAAAGCGTCTTCTATGCTTCTACAAAAAAAATGCACTATTGAAATTTAGAAATATTTCAAATTTGTATTGTTTGAGTAATATAAATTAATATATAATGGAGAGCAAAAGCTCTCCATTATTTTTGTACAAAAATAGGATACATATTACAGGATAGTGGTACATATAATATTTTTAAGGGTATATTTTAAATAATAAATGACAAGGAGGAATTTGAATTTGAAAAAAATAATACCTACTATTGTGGTCATTTTTACTATGATTTTATTCACTATGATTGCAGCTTATGAATATAAAATAACGCTTTCTGAAAAACAAGAGATGCTTTTACGTGATATGGAAACTATAAAATTAAATCTTGAAAATATAATTAATACAAAGCGAATGACTATTTCAGGGTTTGTTGCTTTTATAGAACTTAATAAAGATATGACTGATGAGGAGTTTGATTATTATGCAGAAAATGTATTTGAGGATGAAAGTGGAATTATAAAAAATATTTCTTTTCTTAAGGACACTACTATAATCAATACATATCCATATGAGGAGAACCATGAAGTAATAGGGGTGGATTTGTCTAAAACATTAAATAATAGTTTGTCTGTAATGTATGTGAAAACTTCAGGGAAAAGTATTTTGATGGGACCTATAAATCTTATACAAGGAGGAAGCGGAATTATATTAAGAATGCCTGCATTTAAAGAAGGAAAATATTATGGACAGGTATCTATTGTTTTTAATTATGAACAGCTTATGGAAAAAATTGGAATTTCTGAGTTTTCAAAATCAAACTTAGTTCAGTTATATATTAGAGAGCCTATTGATAATTCGTGTAATATTATTTGGAGTAATACTGATAAAACCTATTTTAATATGGTTGATTTAAAACTGAATTTAACTGATATTTCAATGAATATTAGATCTATTCCTAAAAATGGATTTAATGCATTTTCTGGAGTGATTTTTTTAATATTGATTGTTGGAATTAGTATATCATTTTTATTGGGTTATTTTGTATCAAAGACGCTTAAGACACATGAGAAACTTCGAATTCAATTTAATAAGGTTCTGGAAAAGGAAGATGAGATTAAAAGAATGGCGTTTAGGGATCCTTTGACAGATTTATTTAATAGAAGGATGCTTGAAGATGATGTGAAAGCCTTGGGAATTGGAAAAGAAATTTCATTATGTCTTATTGATTTGGATGATTTTAGAAAAATAAATGATTCTTTTGGTCATTCTTATGGAGACAAGGTATTGATTTATATAGCAGATCTTATGAATGCTATACTTGGGGAAAATGGGAAATCTTATCGAATTGGTGGGGATGAGTTTGTAATTCTTGTATTTGATTCAGCAAAATGTGAATATTTTTTAAAAATATTTTTAGAATCGCTGAGCAATCAAGTAAGCACAATACTTTCAAAACATCGTATTACAGCAAGTATAGGGGTTTCAACTATTCCTTTTGATGGAGTGTTTTTAGAGGATTTACTTATGAAGGCAGATATTGCTATGTATAGGGCTAAGGCATTGGGTAAAAATAGATATACATTTTATAATGAAGAAATAAATAATCAGTTTATTGAAAGAATGAAAATAGAGGAGGCTTTGCAAGAAGCTTTAAAAAATGATGGTTTTAAGGTATTATATCAGCCTATTGTAGAAAGTGAGACGGGAAATATAATAAGTTTTGAGGCACTTATTAGAATGAAAAACAACCGTTATACTCCAAGTGAATTTATATCCATTGCAGAAGAAAATGGTTTGATTTTGACTATAGGTAGATATGTAATAAAAGAGGTGCTTGGTACTATTTTAAGTTTTAATAATAGATTCCCTATTGCTATAAATATTTCGCCTAAACAATTATTTTGTGAAAATTTCGCAAAAGATATTAAGAATATCATTATTAATTCAGAAGTGCCCTTTAATCTAGTATCTTTAGAGATAACTGAAGGGGTGTTTATTGATAACAAGGATATTGTTTGTGAAATTTTACATGAGCTGAGATCTTATGGCATAAAAATGTATCTTGATGATTTTGGAACAGGGTTTTCATCGCTAAGTTATATTACTCAAATTCCTGTAGATTTAGTTAAAATTGATAAAAGTATAAAGGATCAGTTGGTAAATAAGGATAATAGAGAGGCTTTTTCAGGACTTGTAAAACTTATCAAAGGCTTAGATAAAGAGATTGTTATTGAAGGAGTGGAAAATGAATCTGAATCTGACCTTCTTTTAGAGTTGGGATGTTATTTGCAGCAAGGGTATTATCATTATATTCCACGTGATAGGGATTATTGGATTGAAAAATTGGAGATTTTAAAATAGTAGACAGGAATATGATAGGGGCTGAGCGTATGAAATATAAGATTTCTTTTTTAATTTTAATTATTATTTTGAGTATAATTAGTATATTTTCTTTAGATATTTTTGCCCAAAATGACAAAGTTTAAAAAATAGGAATATTATCTTTTGAAGATAAGAATGAAACTTTGAAAAAATGGAAACCTTTAGAAGGGTATTTAAATGAGAGTTTACCAGAATACAGGTTTGAAGTTATTCCATTGTTTTTTGAAGAGATGGATGAAAATGTGTCAAATCAAAAATTGGATTTTGTTTTTACGAATCCAAGTCATTATATTGAACTCAAAAATAAATATGAGTTATCAGGGGCAATTGTAACTTTAATAGAAGAGACAACATACGAGAGTCAATATAAATTTGGTGGAGTTATTTTTGTTAGAAGTGATAGTAATATTGATGAAATAAACGATCTAAAGGGCAAAAAAATAAGTGCTGTTTCAAAAAATTCTTTAGGAGGATATCAAGCTCAAGCTTATGAACTTTATAAAAATGGAATTGATATAGAGAGCGATGTGGAATTTATTTTCACAGGAATGCCTCACTCCAATACAATTAGTTCGGTTATAAATGGAGAGTGTGAAGTGGGGTTTGCAAGAACAGGAGTAATAGAGGCTATGGTTTCATCTGAAAAACTAAATTTAAAGGATATAAAGATAATTAATCCAATAAAATTTAATGGCTTCAATGAATTGGTGTCTACAGACCTTTATCCAGAGTGGCCTTTTGCAGCAACATCTCATGTTAGTCTTGAAATTTCTAGAAAAGTAGCTTCGGTGTTACTTATGTTGGAGCCTGAGAGCAAATATACAAGTCTAATGAATATTTATGGGTTTAATATCCCAGCTAATTATCTTCTAGTTGAGGATATGATGAGAAGTTTAAAATTATCGCCATTTGACAAGGTTGGTCCAATGTCTATTCAAGAAATTTGGAAAAGCTATAAATTTCACATTATTGTTTTAAGTTTAGTTATATTTTTTTTGATTTTCACTATGATTTTAAAGCTTATTTCAGAAAAAGAAATTAGAAGAAAAAATAAAGAACTAGAAGAAATAATGAAAAAATTAGAATGTGCAAATGAAGAACTCAATAAGGTTTCTTTAACTGATTCGCTGACAAAAATATATAATAGAAGATATATGGATATATTCATTAATGATACCTTAAACATAGCTAAACGCAGTCAAGCTCCCATGGCATTACTTGTTATGGATATAGATAGATTTAAATATATAAATGATAATTATGGACACTTGATAGGAGATGAAATATTAAAGGAAGTAGCATGTTCTATAAATAAGTTGATATTAAGATCTACAGATGCTGTATTTAGGTTTGGGGGAGATGAATTTGTAGTTGTTTTATATGATACTGATAATGACGGAATATCTACAGTAGCAGAGAGAATTCATAATGCAGTTTCAAAAATAAATATAATTGATGAGAATACTAAAGATAAGATTTCGGTTACTATTAGTGTTGGTGGATTTGTTTTGAAACCGATGCATAATATAGAAATGGAATATATACTTGCAAAAGCAGATGGAGCACTTTATAAAGCTAAAGAAAATGGAAGAAATCAGATCCATATAATTACAGAATAAAAGTTTAAAGGGGTACTATTATTTAGTCCCCTTTTGAGTTTACATAATTAAATTTTTATTAATACTTTCTAGTCTTGATAAATTTGGAAGTATTAAGGTAAATTTTGTTCCTTCATTTAATTTTGATTCACAGGTTATTGTTCCTTTTAGCACAAGGGTTACGAGGTTGTGAACTACGCTGAGTCCTAGGCCATTTCCGCCCTTAATTCTATTTGTAGTAAAAAATGGATCAAATATTTTATCGATAATATTTTCTGGAATTCCATTTCCGTCGTCAGAATAAGTTATTATTAGTTGCTCAGGTTGATTTTTTACGGAGATTATTACATTGCCACGGTCTCTGTTATAAAATCCATGACGGATTGAATTTAAAATCAGATTGGTAAAAATCTGAGAATATGCATTTGCATAGCTTTCTATATTTAGGTCTTTTGGGCAATCAATTCTAAAAAAGTAATCAAAATCTCTATACTCAAGTCTTAAACTCAACATAGTTTGTTCTAGTTGTGAGTAAAGGTTAAAACTAGAAAATTCCTCTAGGGTATGGTCTACAGTCACTTGTTTTAGACTTTTTATAAGTTCAGATGATTTAGTTATATTTGTCATAAGAATATTTATTGTGTCTTCTGTATCATTCAGATATTTTTTTAGAGATTCTTTTGTAAGCTTTCCATTATTTATAATATTTACAAACTCGGTATGCTTCATTGACAAATATGAGGTTGCTGATACAACTACACCAAGGGGAGTATTTATTTCATGAGATATTCCGGCAATTAGATTTCCAAGGGAAGCCAACTTTTCCCTGTTTAGAAGTTCTCTCATCGCAGCATTTAATTCTTTAGATTTTTCTTCTACCAATAGTTCTAGGCGTTC
>JBOFWC010000061.1:0-1869 GCA_051653405.1 Proteocatella sp.
TCCATCATATGATATCTTAGCTGGAACTTCATGAAGATACACAAAGTTATCAGATGAGTTCAAATCAATATCCCCAATGATATTGTTTAGATTTATCTCTATTTTTGAAACATTTCGCGCTATTGACGCTGAAACTTGAGTATTTACATCTTTAGTTATCTGAGGAAGTTTTACAAACGATGTAAAAATTTCTTCGGCATCAGAACTCTTATTATTATCATTAATTCTGGGCCTATATTCATAAAGAGTTGATTTACTGGCAGACAACTCCTTATTAGCAGATTGAATCAAATGATTATTTTCAAAAGAAACAATTGATAAACTCCAATTACCTTCTTTTATTTTACAAGAAATTGACTGATCACTTTTATTCAGATTCAAAATCTCATGCTCAAATAAAGATCCATCGTTTTTAAATAAAAATAATCGGGTATCATCTATTATCTTTTTTGTTGAAAGATCACTTATGAAATTACTCTGCAGTTCCAATTTAAACAATCCATCATTTTGTCCGTGCATATCTAATTCAGATTGTTCACTAACACAAGAAGATAGAACGAGTAATATAAATAATAAAACCTGATTTATATATTTCCCTTGTTTCATATTCAATGGTTATTTACGCCTCTCTTAGAGAGAGAGGCGTATGTTTTTTAAATCAGTTGCCTTTTATTTCTAAGCTACTTTGTTTTTTATCTATAGATAGAGATAGCGGCCCTGCTCCCTTTATTTTATTTACTGATTTCAAATTAATTCTTAGCTCTTTATTTTGCTGAGCTTCGGTATTAAATAAAACCAAACCATTTAAATTGACAGCACTTCGTTTTCCATCTCCCCAAATACGTAAATCATGTGCATTTACTAGTGCAAAATCGACACCATTTTTAGCTGTACTTGTCGAGTCAATACTAGTTGTTATCACAATATCCGCACCACTATTATTCGTCTGCAATGCTCCGTCTTTAGCTCTTAATAATGAGATTTTGAAGAAGTTTGATACTGTATTATTCAATCGGCTTTGATTACCTAATGACGTTATTGCAACAACTGCTGGTTGATCAAATACACGTCCTTCACAAATCAGGTTTGAACTTGGAAATGATATCTGGGTATCGCTCATCGCTTGAATATTATCAAAGTTCAGAATGATTGTTTTTTCTGATTCATAACGAGTATCTTCCATTGTTTCAATACGCAATATGCCACTATGAGAAGACGTAGATATTTTCAATCTCGGTTTTTTACTCATATTGAAATCTAATTCATCGGCAGTTCCGTCATCATATCGTCCATCAATAACTACATCAGCCCCCGTTGCATTCACAAGACGCTCTCCATTGGTCTTAAAAATACCCAATTGATACACAACATCTTTCTCACCTTCGATTCCATCCTCACTGGATATCATTCGAATAATTCCTGGTTGATCCTCAATGGTAGCAATACCTTCCTTCTTAATGATATAGCTATATTTAACATCATCAAGTTCAAGTGCAAACGTTCTTCTACCCTCCAATAAATCATTTGCTTTAACTGGAACTTCAATGATTTGCTTAGACATATATTTTTCACTTCCGTCGTTAGCAGGTACAAAAGATAATGTTCCTGAGACTGGCGTAAAATTATTTTGAGAGTTTGCTGTCTGTTCTTTTGTTTTATAATTTACGGATACAGGAATAGGTGCTCCTTCTTCAGAGAAGGAATAACCAGACAACGAAACGGTAAAAACAGCAGTAGTATAACCATTAATCGGTTTATTAACGACAACATCATCAATATAAATTCCATGAGCTAGCTTTGCTATACGATTCTTATAATCTGCAAAAACAATTTCGCCACTTTTACTTATAAGAATATTTTTATATTGAT
>JBOFWC010000062.1:0-70802 GCA_051653405.1 Proteocatella sp.
GACCAGAGATTTGCCTACACCTTCCTTCAGATTCCATCTCACGGTGGACACCCTTGGTGTTCAGCTATGTCTTTCCCACTACCGGGGCAGACTAGGGACTTTAACCCTTAAGATTGCGCCCATGCTGGGCGCACGTTTAAAAAAGAGTCAGAGGAATTTTTCCTCTGACCCTCTAAAATATTCTTATATCTAATTATAAAGATTATCTTAATAATTGTAGAACTCCTTGTGGCTGTTGATTTGCCTGAGCAAGCATTGCTTGAGCAGCTTGAGTAAGGATGTTGTTCTTAGTGAACGCCATCATCTCTTTCGCCATATCTGTATCTCTTATACGAGATTCAGCAGCAGTCATGTTCTCAGTTGCAACACCAAGGTTGTTTATAGTGTGCTCAAGTCTGTTTTGGATAGCTCCAAGACCTGCTCTGTTTGTTGAAACAGTGTTTATAGCATCTTTAATCTTATCCATTGCAGCTGCTGCACCTGCTTGAGTTCCAAGATTGATTTCGTTTATTCCAAGACCCTTCGTACTCATATCTTCAACATTTACTGTTACTTTTTGATAATCATCAGATGTGTCACCAACTTGAAGTCTTAATCCACCATCTTTAGTTGTTGTCGTAAGATCCATGCTGAAAGTAGAATCCTTGAATTTATCACCTTCTACAACTTTTGATGCAAATGTTATTGTTCCATCAGCATCTACTGTTGCACTCATAGCTTTGCTTAAGTCTGCGTCTCCGTTTATCTTAGTAGCTACTGCATCTGCTACATCTTTAGATTTCGCAGTTGCAAAATCTACTGCTACATACTCTACGCCAGCTTCAGCTTCTACTGGTGGTTTTCCTGTTTGATATAACTGGAATTTTTGTCCATTAACTGTAAACTGTTTTCCTGCACTTAGTGTAGCTGGATCAAACTTATTGCTTACAGTTTTGATTTCTGTTCCATTTACAAGAGAAACTTCTGGTGCTGTTACAGCTGAACCAACTGCTTTAGTAGATACAGTAAGTTTGCCGTTTACTGATATAGCTGAGTAATTTGCATTTAAATCAGTATCGCTATTTATCTTATCTTCTATAGCTTGAGCAACTTTATCTCCACTTGCAGTTTCGATGCTATCTATAACAACTGCAATATTGCTTGCATTTGTTATATCTGCCGCAGATTTAACTATTTCAAATGTTTTTCCTGCTATTTCAATTGCTGAACCGTATTTAACCTTATTATCCTCAAATGTCATGCTAGTAAATCCAGCTTGAGGTGTAGTTCCGTCTAAAAGCTTACTGTCTGCTGATGCTGATGAGTATGGAGTAACTGAAACCCCTATCTTTCCACCACTTGCATAAGCTTTTTCTGTTGCAGTATTTGCTGCATCATAAACCTTACCTGATTTATTAGATGATACTATAAAGTTACCAGGAGTTCCTGCTCCAGCAATATCTTCATTTGCAAATAAACTAAATTCCTTGCCAGCCCCAAATATATTAGCTGAGCTCACATCTTTTCCATCAACTTTAACATTTATAGCAACTGCATCTCCACCAGCTTTGTTATAAATTCCGCCATCTAATACAGTTTTTATATTAGCTAAAGTAGTTTGTACGTCAGCTCCTATAGCAAAATCTTTTCCTGCTTCAAGTGAAACTTCAAATGTTGATCCGCCACTAAGCACACCTTTTAGATTAAACTTGTCTCCATTAGAGAAGTTTGGTCCATTTACATCAAACTCTGTAATACTATAGTAGTTAGTAGCTTTAGCTCCAGCTGAAGATGTTCCTGCTGTTGCTGCTGCTGCGTAAGTTGGTTGAGTTGCTGGCGCTAAAGTTCTTCCATCTATTGCAGTCTGTGTAACTGAATCAAACGTTATAGCTCCACCAGCCTTAGCTCCTATATTTATAGAACCATCTTCCGCTGTTCCATCTGCTGGTTTAGCGTTTGCTGTAACTGTAAACATATCAGATACTTTAAATTGGCTTTCGTCAGTAAGTGTACCTGCTGCATCTTTAAATTTAGCATTGTTTAATGCATCAACTATTTTTTGTGTTCCATCTTGAGTATTAAGGTTTCCAGCTTGGAACATATCTGCAGTAAGTTCTACTCTTGCTTCAAGTGCTGTACCATTTACTGTAAAGTTAAATGTAAGCACATCGCCAACTTTATAATCTGAAGTTGCTTTAACTAGGCCAGTAAGTCCTGAATTTGCCATAGAAGTACCTGCCACTGCTGCTGCTGTATTTGTATCAGTAGCTCCACTAGTGTTCGATGTCTTAGCAACTCCCGTACCACCAATAACTCCAAGTGCCGCTTTATCTGTCTTAGATTCAAATATTAATCGGTCTCCATCAACCTTTACATTAAACGCATCTGTAAAATCTTTATTTTGATTTAATAGATTTGCAACTGACTGAGCTTGTTCTTCTTTAGTAGTAGCAACCGCTGGAGTTCCTGCCTTAGTAGCAAACTGATTAGGTCCAACTACTGAGTCTTTACCAGTAAGTGTAATCTGAGTCCCTGCAGTTCCATCTGCCTTAGTAAAATCTATAGTTAATGTTTCGCCATCAGCAAACGCTGTATCTATACTTACAGTTGAAGAAGCTGTAAGCTGCGTATTTGTAACCTTAACTGAATCTATTGCTGCAATTCCTGTAGAAGTAGCCGTTCCATCAGCTGGCATTCCTTCTGTTTTTGCTTTTAAAGTTATTTTCGTACCTTCAACGCTTACATCGAATTCATTAGCAAACTTGCTGTTAAGTTCTGCTTTTAATGAATCTGCTTGAGCCTGAACAGTGTCTCCAGTTATCGCTATTTCTCCAGCACCTGTATTAGCTCCATATCTCTTAGCTACTATAGTTCCTGTAGTTCCATCAGTTTTTGTATACCCTATTTCAATCTTATCGCCTTGACCTAAAGCTCCTTTTAGATCAATTGTATATTCGCCTTTTGTTCCAGTTCCGTCAACAGCTTTACCAACTGTGATTCCACCGTTTATTTGAATTGTTCCTGCTGTTCCTTTTACTTCTGTTGTTGTTGTTTTTGATGAAGAAAGTTTTCCGTCAAGAAGTGTTATTCCGTTGAAGTTAGTACCTTTTGATATACGGTCTATTTCTTCGTTAAGAGCTACAACTTCTTTTTGGATAGCTTCACGGTCAACTTCGTCTTGGATTGTTCCGTTTGCTGATTTTGTAGCAAGCTCTGTCATACGGTTAAGCATTGAGTGTACTTCTGTAAGTGCTCCCTCTGCTGTTTGTACTAGAGATATACCATCGTTTGCATTTGCTTGAGCTGTCTCAAGACCTTTTATCTGAGCTCTCATTTTTTCAGATATTGCAAGACCTGCTGCATCATCACCTGCGCGGTTTATTTTAAACCCTGATGATAATTTTTCTAGAGATTTTGACGTCGCAACGTTGTTGCTTCCTAATGCTCTGTGAGCATTCATTGCCGAAATGTTGTTTTGAATACGCATATTATTATCCTCCTTGAATTTTCCTTATGGGATATCCTTATCCCTAGGATTGCATTAAAACTCTGGTATTATTAGCGCTAATAATTTATACCTTCTACATATGTTATCGTAATAAATTTCAAAAACTTAATAGTTTTTAAAAAATTATTTTAAAATTATTCTGTATTTTAAATCTTTAATCTCATTATCTTCTGGCGCTATACTCTGAAGCTGAAGTATAACTCTTAATGCTTCTTTTTCTTTATTTTCAAGTATAAGCTCATATATCCTGCGTTTTATTCCTCTTACTATATTTTCAAGTTCTTTTTTTCGCAGCATTTCTTTATTTATACTATCATTTCCCTCGTTTTTCATTGGTATCTCCATTTTAAGGTTTTCTATATTATTATTATCGTCATAAATTTGATTTTAAATAATACATTATTATTTACCTATTTTTGTCGATATTATTATATAAAATATTTTTTTATTTAAAACACTTTTATTTTAATGTTAATATATTTTCGCTAATTAAAATTTTTATATTATATGATGGGGAGTGAAACTATGTACTCTATAAACACCTTAACAAACAGTCAAGCGCCTTCTTCAAAAGCTATTGGCGGACTTGCTACAGGATTAAAGACTGATGAGATTATAAAAGGAATGACCAGTTCTACTAGACTGAAAATAGCACGTCAAAAACAAAACAGTCAGCTTCTTTCATGGCAAACGGATGCTTTTAGAGGTATCAGTGATAAACTTATAAATTTTTCCAAAAAATTCACTTCATTTACTTCTGATACCAATCTTATAAGTTCAAGTTTTTATACAAAAACCGACATAAAAACCCTTGGAACAAATGCCTCTAAGGTAAGTGTTTCTGGTAGCTCTGAAATGGCTGAAAATATAAAAATCCTTTCGGCTTCTAAAGCTACTGATGGAACTATTCTTTCTTCTAACACCGCTTCTGACAAACTTCTAAGCGGCAAAGATGCAGTTAATTTTGATAATGTCAGTGTAAGCTCCGTAAATGGCCAAAAAATGGTTATTAAGTACAGCGGGGTTAGCTACACGCTTTCTTTTGATGATAAGAAATATACTGATGCTACTGATTTTGCAAATGCTCTCAACACAAAACTTTCTGAAGTATCTATTGACGGAAGCAGCGAAAAACTTTCTGATATAATGAATGTCTCTGTAGCTGATGGAAAAATAAGTATCTCAGCTAAGCAATCTGGTAAAAATTTTGAGCTTACCGAGTTTTCAGATAATATGAAACCTGTGCTTGGTTTTGAAAAAACTCAATTTACAGATGGAAAAAAATCAGTTGTTTTTGGAACTGATTTTACTGGCACTCAAAATACTGGTAGTTTTACTAAGGCAAGCACATTTTCAGATGCACTTGCAGATAAAGCTATTAGATTTTCACTAAATAATACTTCCAAAAATATATCTTTTACAAAAGCTGAGCTTGATGAAACTAAAACAGATGGCGTATATGATAAAACTAAATTTGAAGCTCTATTCCAAAAGAAACTTGATACGGCATTTGGCAAAGATGCTATTAAGGTGGATTTTGATGCTGGCGGCAAGCTTAAATTTACAACTTCAAATTCAGGTTCAGTATTAAAGGTTCCTGATATTTCTCACACTGCTCAGGATTTGTTAAAACTTGAAATTGGTTCTTCAAACAGACTTACTGATTCTACTAAACTTAGTGATATTGCTAGTTTAAGTGCTCCATTTGAATTAAACATAGACGGTACTGCGCATACCTTTGGTGCCGATGCTACTCTAAAAGATTTAAAGGATTATATAAATAATTCTGGAAAAAATATAACCGTAAATTATGTTGAAAGCTTAGACCGTTTTGAGTTTAAGTCCACAAAAAAGGATGGCACACCTATTGAACTTAGTGGAAATCTTTCAGAAAAATTATTTGGTACAAATTCCCCTGATAATAAATTTACAGTTCAATCATCATCTAGTGCTACGCTTAAAATTCAATACGGAGATGGTGCCGCAATAGAATTAACCAGTGATAATAACACGTTTAATGTAGATGACCTAACTATAAATATAAATGATAGTTTTTCATCACTTGATGATGGGGGAGCTATTACTGGTGACCCAATAAGACTTTCTGCAAAGACTGATACCTCTAAAATTTTTGATGCAGTTAAAGATATGGTTAAAGATTATAATGATATCGTTGATAATGTAAACAAAGCTTATAGCGAAAAGCCAAATCGTAAATTCCCTCCACTTACTGATGAACAACGAAAAGAAATGTCTGAATCTGAAATTAAAGCTTGGGAGGAAAAGGCTAAAACGGGAATGCTATTTGGAAGCCGTGAAATGTCTTCGCTTAGTTTAGAACTTCGAAATGTTTTTTATTCTTCAAAAGAAGCTATGGAAAAACTAAATTCTGTAGGTATCTCAACTTCTACAAATTGGAAAGATCATGGAAAAATAATTATTGATGAAACTAAGCTTAAGGCTGCCATAGATTCTGATCCCGAAAATATAAAGAACTTATTTTCAGCCCCTCTTTCTAATAAAAAAGATGCAAATGGCGATGATCTCCTAGTTAATGGTAAGACTGTTGTAGATACTACTTCAGGTGGAGTAATGGCTAGACTTCAATATTTAACAGATAAATATGCTAAAACAGAGGGCTCTAATAAAGGTATCCTCATCGAAAAAGCTGGTAGTACCTCATCTCCGCTTTCGCTTACTAAAAATGATTTATTTGATAAAATGAGTAGCATTGATAAAATAATAAAAGACCTTAACAGCACGCTAAATAGAGAAACTCTTCGTTATCAAAAACAATTTGCCAACCTAGAAACTGCTTACTCTAAGTTAACTGCCCAAAGTGGATGGCTTATGCAGCAATTTGGAGGTCAATAATGGATGATCTTAAATCAACCCAAAATATAATGATCTTGCTTAAGAAAAAACAGAATTTTATTCAGCAACTTTTGAATTGCACTAATGGTATATCCGATTCTATGTCTCATGATGATTTTGATAGTGTCAATATGCTTCTTGATATGAGAGCATCACTCATGAATGATGTAGATATTTGCGATCAAGAAATACACAATTCACTTTCATTATTGTCAGATGAAGCTAGAATAAGAGTGTCTTGTCAATTATCTGATGCTAAAATAAAATCTGATGTATCTTTTGAAGAATCTAAAATTAAGGAACTCCAGATTATGATTAAAGCTACAACTTCAAAAATAATTGAAATTAATAAGTTTTTAGAAATTCAAATTGATGCAAAAAGAAAACTTTTATCTTTAGAAAATTCTTAAATATTATTAGAAAACCCTTAAGTTTTTAATGAAAAAATCCTACATTATTTAACACTCATAAAAAAGTGTGTTTAAAAATAATGTAGGATTTTTTTAAGTTTTAATATTTATCTGAATTAAAAAATGCATTTTGTCTAACTTTTGGTGCTTTTGAAGCTTCTACGTTAGTTTCTGATTTAGTATCAGGCTCCGCTTTATTTTCTGATACTTCTTTTCGTATCGGTCTTCTTACTTCTTTTTTTATTTCTTCTTTTTTTACTTCTTGCTTAGGTTCTTCCTCAGCTTTTTTAGAAAAGGTTCTTTTTCTTTCTGTTTTTGTCACTTTTGGCTTTAAGTCTTCAGCTACGTTATCAACTTTTGGCTTTTCTGATTGAGATTTTGGTTGTGGAGGTGACTGCGATTTAACTTTTCTTGTTTTTACTCCATTTAATGATTTTTGATACTTAAATCTTTGAAGCATTGCCTTCATTACATTTGCTTGGCTTGATAATTCTTGACTAGCCGCTGCCGATTCTTCTGATGTAGCTGAATTCATCTGAACTACTGAAGAAATTTGCTCTATTCCAGAAGTAACTTGTTTTATAGACCCTGCTTGTTCTTGGGATTTTTGTGATATATGGTCTACGTTTTCAACAATCTCTTTAGAACCTTTTTCTATATTCTCAAGTACTTCTGCAGTTTCATTCGCAATTTTCGTACCATTTTCTACTGCTATTATAGAGCTTTCTATAAGAGCAGTTGTATTTTTAGCTGCCTCCGCACTCTTATTCGCTAGATTTCTTACTTCATCTGCAACTACAGCAAAACCCTTACCTGCTGCGCCTGCTCTTGCAGCTTCTACTGCCGCATTAAGCGCAAGTATATTAGTTTGGAAAGCTATATCTTCTATTGTCTTTATAATTTTTCCAATTTCACTAGATTTTTGATTTATTTCATTCATTGCAATTAGCATTTCATCCATTTGAGCATTACTTTTTTGAATTTCTTCTCCAAGGTTTGCCACTTTTTGATTTGCTGAGTTTGCACTATGAGCATTTTGGTTAACCTGATCTGATATTTCCATTATTGCTGAAGAAAGCTCCTCTATTGAACTCGCTTGCTCTGTAGCTCCTTGTGAAAGAGTCTGTGCTCCTGAAGCCACTTGTTCTGCTCCTGAAGACACCTGTGAAAATGACTCATTTATTTGGTGTATAGTTTGGCTAAGACTTACAGCAAGTTTTTCTAATGCTGTATCTATAGCTTTAAAGTCGCCTATACTTTCATTTTCAAATTCAATTTCAAAATCTCCGCTTGCCATCTGAGATGCTAGCCTTTGTATCCCGTTGATATATTCGTTTACTACAAAAACAAATCCTCTTAGATTTTCAGCAAATTCTCCAAGTTCATCATCTGAGGTGTGCCTAATTTTGGTATTTAAATTTCCTTCAGATATAGCCTTCATATCTCGCTCTAATTCTTCTAATGGATTTAATACTCTCTTTTTTATAGCATATGAGCTTAATAATACAAATACTATAATTGCTGCAAGATTTATAAACATAACTGCTAATAGCGTTATATTTGTTCCCTCATGTGCTGTATTTTCTGTCCATACTATGAACTTCAGCATAATAAGCGTTGTTATAACACTTACAGTTATAAGTACTGTAAATATTAAATTCATAAGCTTTTTGATAGTCATATTTTTAATGTTCATATCAAGGTCTCTCCTTATTCTCATTGAATAAATTTGAATATGAGCCTAAATCCCCTCATTTTTAAACTGCTTAAATTGGTGTCTTACGGCATATTCATTGTTTTCTAAAACGATCTGTTTTGCCTTCATGTTTTCTGGATTTACTATGATTGGGCTTTTTAGATTAACTGTATTCTCGGTTATATTATCTTTTACAGTACATATCGCATAACAAAAAACCCCTTCTGTAGAATCACTTATTCCAAGTTCTTCTACATCTTCTTCTGTTAGCGATGGTGAGTAATCTGGTTTTAAATTAAAAGGGTTCACAAGCACAAATGCTAATTCTTTTTCATCTAAACTTTGGAGACACATCAAATCGTCACTTCCTAATTCAAAATTTATCATTACATAATCTTTGAATTTTTCAAAACCTAAAATTCCGTTTTCAAACTTTAGAATTGAATCTTTTGAAATTGCAACTTCGTTGAAATACTTTGTAGATATTTCCATTTTTAAATCTCCTTTCTAACACATCCCTAATTTAAACCTTGTAAATTTTAATTAAACCTTTTTATTTTTAGAATTTCCAAACACGTTCTTTATGTCATTTAATGATAATGTATTTGATTTTACTGCCTCTTTGTTTACTTCAGCGGCTGCTACAAGTTCTGTCCTCAGTATTGGTATTTCCTTTGGAGCTTCTATAGCTATTTTTACTTTTTCCCCAGTTATATCAACTATAGTAATCTTTATATTCTCATTTATCAGTAGTGATTCGCCTTTTTTTCTGTGAAGTATAAGCATATTTACGACTCTCCTTCCGTAAACTGCCTTAATTCATGCCTAAACGTGTAATTTGAATTATCTAATATAATTTGTTTTGCCATCTTGTTTTGAGGATTAATAACGATTGGGCATTTTAGATTTACAGTACTTTCTGCTATAGTATCCTTTACAACACAGATTACATAATAAAGCACTCCTGTATTGTCACTTTCTATTTTTAGCGCCTTTATATCTTCTTCTGAAAGCTTTGGTTCATAGTCTGATTTTAAATCAAAGGGATTCATTAAAACAAATGCAAGTTCACTATCTTCTATGTTTTGAAGACAGAGTATATTGTCGCTTCCTTTTTCAAATTCCATTATTACATATTTATGAACATATTCAAATCCAAATATTCCATCTTCAAAGTATATAATATCTGATTCTAAAACCTCGACATCATCAAAATATTTTGTAGATATCCTCATAGTTTCTCCTTTATGCTTTTGCAGAAAATTCTTTATGTTCAGCATCTGGATCTGAACTTGGTGGTACATATATAGGTTTTCCAATATACTCTATTATTACATCAGGATATTGAGTTATGGTTATTTCTATATTCCCTGGGATAAATTCAAAATCTCCATTTTGAAGCTTGAATTCAAAATTTAATTTGTCCATCTCATATTGTATTGATATATTTGGCTCCGACCATGTTATTTCAGGTCTTTCTGATGGCAAAAATGTAAGTTCAAATTCTCCTGTTGGAAGTTCATTTCTATCCTTAAATATCTGGTTTAGTGCTTCTCCATCTAGTTTTGCATCCATAAGAAGTGTTCCCTCCTGTGTAAACCTAGCCGTGGCCTCATAAGCTGATTTCTTACCTTTTTCTGCTGCTTGGTCTATGCTTCTTATAGCAGTCGGGGTAACTGAATTCCTAGCTTCAAAGGTGTCAATATTTACTTTTATATTCTGACTTTGGATTTTTAATCCTCCATCAGTTCTTGTAACATCAAGCTCTGCAGTTCCCGATTTCCTCTCAAATTTTGCATTATTTATTTTTAGTTCATATGCTATAGGTACATTTTTTATTTTTATAAGTTGCTCCAAAACAAGCACCCCCCGTATAATTTATTTAAATAATTCATCTTATCTCATAAAGTCAATGAATGATTGTGATAATATACTATTCCCTACTTTTAAAGCCGCATTATATGCATATTCTGCCCATGAAAATTCTGTTATCGCCTGTGCTAAATCTACGTTTTCTGTGTCTAATATCTTCTTGTTAAGGTTCATTCTTCCATCCAAAAGCCTTGTTTCTGTATCTTCTAGAAATTTAGAGTTAGTTCCATATTGAGTTACTTTATCTATGTTGGCATTAAAATTTTTATCAAATTGATCGTTCATTTTGTCTATTTTTTCTACATCTAGGGGGTCTTTTAGCATTTCTTTTGAAAGCTGAAGTGTAAGTGTTATCATATTTTTACTTATACCCTCTTGATCATTTCCAAAACCAAGAATATCTATCCCCGGTCTTGAAGTCTCGTAAGCTGTACCCTCTATAATATTTCCCGAAGCATCTTTTTTTAGCCCAAAACCAAGATCCATATAGTTAGTTTCTTTTGCTAGTTTCTCAAGTTCTGCAAGTTCTTCTGGTACTGTGGTATTTACATCAATCCCTCTATACGTAAGTACCCTTGTCATTACTCCATCTTTTTCAATGTTTTTAAGTTCAAATGGCGCTTCCTTTGTGCTTGAGCCTCCAAATAAAAATTTGTCTCCATACTTGGCATTCATGCTCATTACCATTGATTCTGCAGTTTCTTCAAGATTTTGAGATATCGCAGTTCTAGCTTCTGCACTCGTGGTTCCTGTAATTCCTCTTAATACACTCTGCTTTATGCCTTTTCCCATTTCATTTATCTGCATAAGACTTGACTCTGTAGCGGTTATTTCACCTTGGGCTACGCTTACATTGTGAATATAATCCTCATTTTTTAAATACTCTCTTCTTATCTGAAATGCTTTAGTTGCTGCTGCAGGATCCTCTGAAGCCCTAACAAATTTTCTTTCGGTAAGCGTTCTTTCTCTTGCATTATTTAACTTATTTACAGAACTGCTAAGCCCACTTCTATAGTTTCGAAGTATTGCATTTGTGCTAATTCTCATCTAGTTAAGCCTCCTTTCTATCTTCCTACAACACCCATCTTATTTATTATTGTGTCTACAGCTTCATCAAGTGCTGTCATAAGTCTTGCCGCTGCATTATATGACTTTTGGTAGTGAAGTATATTCATACCTTCTTCATCAAGTGAAACTGAAGATATATTATCTCTCATATTAGCAATATCGTCTGCCACTGAAACAAAATTTTCTAATACCGATGTAGTTGATTTTATATCAAGTGCAAGTGTCGTGCTCATATTAGTGTACATCTCTTGGAACGACCCTTCAAAAAGTCTTACTCCTGGAATTTCTGGTACTGGTGGTGGCCCTACTTGAGCTGGCGTTCCCGGCGTTGAATACACCTGTTTTTCACTCATCATAGATATCATATTTAAGACATTATCATTTGCGCCAAGTGGTGAACCATATTTTACAGATGTAGTTATACCTATTTTACTACTTTTCCAATCTTGTGATATTGCAATATTTCTAGCATTTATTGCATCTGGATCTAATGAAACAAATAAATCTTTTTTGATATATACTTCATCATCAGCCAGCCCCTCTACCAATTTCCCATTTTTATCAAATCTTTCTATTGAAGTCGCTGGAGCGGTAGGCATTATAGATGTTGTACTTTCTGCCCCTGTAAGCTTATCTTTTTTGGTTACTAAAAATGCGCCTGCGTTTGCTGGATCTGGATCCGCTTCTATTTTGGTTATTTGATTTCCATTTGCATCAAAAGTATGTTCTCTATTCATATCGTTAAATGATTTTGCAAATTGGTTTGCAAGAAGATCAAGTGATTTTTGATAATAGCCTATTCCTCTTGAAGTTTCGTTGGCATCATCAAATTCGCCTGATTTGTTCAGCATATCTAACATCCCTTTGAATCTTCCTTGTAAAATTTCATCGTTTATTTCTTTATTTCCAGATTGAATTATTAAATCTGTAGCTGGAGGAACATTTGTAGCATTTATGGTTCCATCCGCATTTTGTGTAAGATTTGATACAAATGTACCACTTTTAAATAGTGGTACTGAATTTGGAGCTACAGCTGGCGGCGTTGCTTCAAAATCTCCTAAAAAATTAATTTCTGTTAGCTCTGGCCCTGTTTTTTTTATTTCTATCTGCATACTGCTATCTAGTTTATCTAAAAGAAACTCCATCTTAAGCTCTGCATCTTTTGTCGGATCACCACTTGCCATAAGCGTTTTTATCTCTTCATTTACTGTATTTATTTTAGAGAGAAGATCGTTTACCTTTGGAACATCTATCTTAGGTCTTGAAAAACTCATCATAATTTTTCCGTCTGCATTTTTCTCAGTGCTTATTGATGTTGCAAATTCTGAACCTCTTACAAGCGGCACTTCTCCATCTTTTCCTTCAAAAAATATATCCATTCTATCCACGGTCTGTGAATCCGAAACCTGAACTGGTGTATATTTAACTTTGATTTTCATAAATACACTTAAATCATCCACAAGCAAATTCCTTTGGTCTTGTAGCTCTAACGCTGCATTTCCATGTATATGATTTTTTTCTATTGTTTCATTTAATTTCTGTATATTTTGTAATATATCGTTTACTTTTCTTACATCTATGTCAAGGTTTGACTCCTGCTCTTTTCGTATTCCATCTAACTGATTTGCATATTGATTCAGCATTTTTGTAAATACGTCCGCAGAAGACTTAACCATACTGTCAAATTCATTATTTCCTACTTCTGAGGACAATTTTTGAAGCATACTTGCTATCTCACTCAGTTGATTCTGAGTTCCATTTTTTGTTATTTCATCAAATATTTGTTCCATATCCTTTAGCACTGCAAGTTTCTGATCTGCAGTTCCTACGTTTGCTGACTCTGTTCTAAATCTTATATCTAGAAACGGATCTCTTATTTGTGAAAGTCCTTTTGTAAGAACTCCATTACCTATTTTTGTATTAAGTTGAGATTCGTATTTATTTACTCCTGAACTTGCATTTAAGCTTATTAAGTCCAGTCGTTGCCTAGTATATCCTTTTGTATTTATATTTGCTATATTTTGACCTGTAACATCAAGCGCTTTTTGACTTGCTCTCATAGCAAGCTGCGCTGTCGTAAATCCCGCAAATGTTGAACGCATATCTACACCTCCATTTTAACTATACTTTTCTACTGGTGAAGCTATGGTTCTGCTTTGATTCCTTGCTTCCATCCAGGGCCTCCTTGCCATTAGAATGTTTCTTATTTTCTACCATCTTCTGCATTGCGTTTTCCATGGCATACAGATTTAATTCTATTGTCTTTTTTATACCCTCGGTTGTCGATTTAAATGTTTCCAGGGAGTTTAAAAGTTGTTTGTACATAGCTTCAAGTTCAGGTTTTTTGTCTACTGTTGCTAAATCTATAATTTCTCTAAAAGTAGCATTCTCAAAACCCAATTCCTTTTGTATTTGAGCTTGTTTCCTTTCAAGCCCTCTAAGTAGCAAGATTTCTGCCTGCTCTTTTTTCATACAATTTTCTAGCTCGATTATATCATTTCTACTAACTGCATCAAGCTTTTCTTTTTCAAGTAGTTGAAATTGTTCAAAAAAATCAATCATTTCTTGTACTACTGCTTTGAACTTATCTATGTTTTCCATTCTCTCACTCCTTGATTTTTTAAGTCTAATTTTTAAAGTTTACTTAAGTAATCCTTAAGCACATTTGCTATATTGTCTATACTTGTCTGCTTAGCTACAGCACCTATATCATAGGCTACCATAGGCATTCCATAAACTACTGATGTTTTTTGATCTTGACCTATAGTATACGCTCCAGCTTGTCTCATCTTTAATAGTCCATCAGCTCCATCTCGTCCCATCCCTGTCAGTATTATCCCTACAGAGTTTTTCCTTGCAGTCTTTGCTACTGAATTAAAAAGTACATCTACCGATGGTCTATGTCCACTTACTTTTTCGCCTTTTCTAAGCTCAATTTTATATTTTCCAAAAGATTCCACAAGTTCCATGTGATAATCTCCTCTTCCAATAATAACTCTTCCTCTTTTTACTTCATCCCCGTGCTCTGCTTCTTTTACTTCCATCGCACATATCTTATTTAATCTTTCTGCATACATAGAAGTAAAGCCTTCTGGCATATGTTGTACTACTACAATCGCAGGAGTATCCTTTGGAAGGTCTTGAAGAACACAAAGTGTAGCTTCTGTACCCCCAGTAGATGCTCCAATTGCTATTATAATAGAATCTAGTTTTGAAGATTTTAGCATTGGATTTGAAGCCATTTTGTTTACAATATCCGTAAGTTTTGGCCCCGCCACTCTATTTTCTTCTTTCTTTTCTACATGTTCCTGAGCCTCAACTGTAGTAGCTGCTCTACCGACTTTAGTTCTTATATGTGCAGAATAAGCCATACTTATTTTTATCGATATGTTGTCTGTAAAATATTTTATACTTCGTATTGATTCATCTAATGGTTTTTTGATAAAATCTACTGCACCTTCGGAGATGGCTTGCATCGGATTGTTGTTTTCTTGAGAAATTATTATTACGGGTTTTAGGGATATTTGTAATATTCTTCTGAGAAGTTCTTTATCCTTAGGTTTAGAAAGATCTGCCTCAAGAATTATTACATCTGGATTAAGTTCTTGAATTCTATTTTGAGCTTGAATGCTCTTGTCGGAAGACAAGACCACGTCTAAATATGTGGTCTTGTCAAGTTCTTCTGCAAATAGCTTTCTGAATCCCGACGAATCATCAAATATTGCTACTTTAACTTTTTTGCTCATAATAATCTAACTACCTTTCTGCCTAAGTTTGTGATTGTGTTAGCTTATTGTTTTCGATATATAGAAGGTCCCACCTGTTTATATGGAGCATCATCTCTGCTTAATGACTCTGAATGACCTATAAATAGATACCCTCCAGGATTTGTGGCTTCATAAAACCGCTTTATAAGCGCTGCTCTTGTAGGCTTATCAAAGTATATCATTACGTTCCTACAGAAAATAACATCAAATTTTAACTTGAATTTAATCGGGTCCATAAGATTAAACGTCCTAAATATTACATTATCTTTTACTTCTTGAGAAATTTTATAAATCCCCGTCTTAGAGTCTTTTATAAAATACTTACTTTTCCATTCATTTGGGATATTTTCAAGATCTTGTTCGTCATAAGTTGCGGTTTGTGCTTTGTTCAATACATTTTGCGATATATCTGTAGCTAAAACTCTAGTGTCCCAGTTGCCAGATTTTTTTGAAAAATAGTCTTTAAGAACCATAGTCATAGTATATGGTTCTTCTCCTGAAGAACAACCTGCACTCCATATGCTAAGCACTCTATCTTTCTTTGTAGTCTCTAAATGAGGTAAAATAACATTTTTCATATATTCAAAATGTTTTTCTTCTCTCAAAAAATGAGTGTAATTTGTAGTAAGTTTATTAAGCATTACTTCTATGTCGTCGATATTCTTGTTTTTAATTATATGATTTACATATTCACTAAAATCTTTAAAGCCTTTTTCAATGACAGTAAACTGAAGCCGACCTACAATTAACTGCTCTTTTTTCGAAAGATCTATCCCATAATTTTCTTGAACGAATTTTACTAGAGCTAGAAAATCTTTTTTTTCAATTGTAAGCATCTTGTCTCCTTAAGTTAACCTTTTATTAATGTTTCGCAATCCAAGATAAGGATTACTTCTCCATTTGGCAGCGATATCATCCCACTTACAAGTTCTTCACTGTGATTAAGTGTGCTTGAAACTTTTTCTTCTTCGATATCAAGTACTTGTTCAACTGAGTCTACGATTATTCCCATATCAATGTTGTCCATATTAAGCACTATTATACAAGACTTGTCATCATAATCTATTTCATATTTGCCCATTCTAAGTCTTATATCTACTATAGGAACAATCTGTCCTCTAAGATTTATTATGCCTTTTATAAAGCCTGGTACCATTGGAAGCTTTATAGGCTTTAAGTTTGTAATTATTTCCATTATATGGTTTGTATCTATACCAAATAACAGTCCATCAGAAAGAAAAGTCAGATACTTCTGATATTTTTTCGTATCTATCTGAACCTCTTCATCATCTTGTAAATCTTCATACTCAAACAATTCTGTTGACATTTTTCCCCTCCGTTCTGATTTTAGTCATAATGTGCTAATGTGTAAACATTCAGGATGTCCAGAATTATACTTATATTTCCGTCACCTAGTATTGTGCATCCAGCTATTCCAGAGTTCTTTATATTGTAATTATTCAAGAATGTTGGCAGCGGTTTTACTACGACCTGCTGTTCTCCTATAAGCTCATCTACAAATAGGCAGTATGATCTGTCTCCTGATTCAACCCATATAAGAATACCATCTTCTATGCTTGTCACCTCTGTATCGATGCTATATAGATCATGAATTCTAATTATTGGATAAAATTCTTCCATTCGTTTTACAATTTCTCTTCCGCTTACATCATGAATTATTTCATCATTTGATACTCTGAAGCACTGTCTTATATTGTTTATAGGAATTGTGAATATTGATTTCCCTACAGCGGTTTCCATTCCCTCTACAATTGCAAGAGTCAGTGGTATCTTTAAGGTTGTGCAGCTTCCTTCTCCCCATTCACTGGTTATAGTTATAGTTCCTCCAAGAGCTTCTATACTCTTTTTAACTACATCCATTCCAACGCCTCTACCCGAATATTCTGTAACTGCTTCATTAGTAGAGAAACCTGGCATCATTAGAAGCTGAATGATTTCTTTTTGAGAATATTCACTCTCAGACTTAACAAGAAGTCCATTGTCCCTTGCTTTTGCAAGCACCCTATCTGTGTCTATTCCCTGTCCGTCATCACTTATTGTTATTATTACTTCACTTCCTGTATGACTTGCAGAAAGTATAATTTCCCCTTTAGCTTTTTTGCCTCTAGCTAATCTTTCTTCTTTTGTTTTTTCTATACCGTGATCCATAGAGTTTCTTACGATATGCATTATCGGATCCCCTATGCTATCGACGATAGATTTATCTACCTCTGTATCTTCTCCTATTATTACAAGGTCTACTTCTTTTTCAAGTTTCTTTGTCATATCCCTTACAATACGATTCATTTTTTGGAATACGCCAGATATAGGAACCATTCTAAGTGACATTGTTATATCTTGAAGCTCGTCAGTAAGCTTTCTAAGCTGTCTTGTTGATTTAAGGAAATTGTCAAGCTTTAGTCCTTGAATATCTGGAGATGAGGTAACCATAGATTCTGTGATTACTATTTCTCCAACTAGTGCCATTAGCTTGTCTAACTTAGAAAGATTTACACTTATTAAACTTTGTTTGTTAGGTGCTTGAGTTGCAGCTACTTGTTTTGAAGCTACTGGATCTGCTTCACTTTTAGCTCCAAATAAGTTAGCGCCTAAATCTTGTGTTATTTTTTCTACCTTAGCTCCAACTTTTGAGTCTATTTTTTCTGGAGCTTCATTATCTTGTTTTTCTTTTTCCATAAGCTCATATGAACGTATGCCATTTGTGTGTTTTATTATAGATATAGCTTTTTCAGCAAGGTCTTTAGTTTCAAAATTCATGCAGAACCCTTTATCCAATATATAAGTCGCTGAGTCCATGTTTGTATCTATATCATCAGGATAATATGTGAATTCCATCTCTGACTCTTTAAGCGCTGTCACTAACATGAATGCTCTTATGTTTGCCATACCAGTTTCTTCATCAAAAAATACACATACCATATGATCCCCTTGATTTACAGGTTCTTCACTTATTGAAGCTTCTACAGATTCCTTTGAATCAGTAGATACCTTGTCCCCATTTTTAATTTTCTCAAGGAACATATTAATGTTTGCCGCAAAACTGTCGATATTCTCTGAGAGAGGTTCCCCTTTTTGGAGTTTGTCTACCTCAGACTTAAAATAATCCATTGACTGGAATACTATATCAAATAACTCTGAAATTAATTTTTCATTCAGAGTCTCCATCCCGTTCTCACGAATAAAGAAGAATAAATCTTCTATTCTGTGAGCAATCTCCATAAGGGATACGAACTCCATCATTGCTGAAGAGCCTTTTATGGTATGCATTATACGGAATATTTCATCAATGTTGTTGCTAGATAAGGTTTTTTCCATCTCGGCACCAATAAATAACTCTTCTAATTGTTCCAAAAGAGTGTTGGTTTCAAAAAGGTACATATCAAGCATAGTAGAATCAATGCTATTGTTCATGGAAATTAACACCACCTCTTAATTTATGATTTTTAAATACGCTATACTAATATATCGGAAAATATTCGAATTTATTAATAGTTTTTAATGGTAAAGGTGAAAAAATGGCTAATATTTTAAAAGTAACAACCCCCCCTTCTCAATCTTACGAAAACTCCCCTAAGGGAAACCCTACTCAAATAAATAATACCAACGTAAAAAACATAATAGATCCTTCAAAAATAACTCGAAGTGACTTTAAAAATGACTTTGAAGATTCTACAAGTAATTTAGCGCCCCATTATGAATCTAATTTTGGGAAATTCCTTCAACTTGTAAAAAACTCTCCTGGTCTAATTGATATACTTCCACAGATGTTTTTCGGCCGCATGGAAATGCTTGTGTCTTCAGGAATAGATCAAGGGTTTGCTTCTGAAATTGCAAATTATATGGAAATGCTTAAAATGAGTCCTGAAGAATTCGCAACTTTTTTAAAGTCTCAATTTGAAAACTCAGTTGACTTTAAGGGAATATTTTTTGCTGAGCTTAGAAATGCTTTAGATTCAAATATTTCTGCTGAATTCAAAAATAGTATCCTTGCTTTTTTAAAAAAATACAATGACATGAGTGCAAATGATAGAATTTTAAATTCTATTTCTCAAAATATAAAAAACATTATAGCAAACATGCCTAAAAGTGAAGCTCGTGAAGTTGAAGCACTTTTTAAGTCTTTGAATCTTAATTCTAGTCCTGGCGATGTAGCTCAAAACCTAGCTCTTCTTAAGGGAGAACTTATTCCTAAAATAGCAAATTATATATCTAGAAATCATGACTTTGGTCCCGTAAGAAACTTTGTTACATTATTGACTTTAGATGTGTCTAGGTATGAAAATAGCTCTCGAAATGACGTTTTAAATTCTTTAAGAAACCTTAGCTCGTTCGGAGGATTCCGCGACCGATTTGGAAACCTTGACGAAAATGTTTTAAATTCTCTTTTGGATAAACTTTTATCTGAAAAACAATCAAATGAAAATCCGTCTATGGATAGACTCATATCGATTATCCAAAAAGGGTTTGAAGGTCAAGCTGGTTATGAAAACAAACTTGTCTTTCAAAATGTAATGCAGTCAATCCTTATAAATTCAAGCGTTTATATGCCGCTTCTTCATGTGCTTATACCAGTTGAAATGTTTGGCAAATTCATGTTTTCAGAAATATGGGTAGACCCAAACGAAAAAGGAAATCAAAGTTCTGATTCTGATTCTGATCGTTCAATCAAACTTCTATTAAAATTTGATATTGAAAATATAGGTTTTTTTGATATGATAGTTTATATGAACGGAAAAGAAGTTAGTATACAACTATATTACCCAGAAAAGCTAGACAAGTCACAAAAAGTTATTCAAAAAAACATTTCTGACATAGTTGAAAAGAATGGACTTAAATTTAATTCAATCCAACTTTCAAAATCTTCTAGAAGATTAACTATAAGCGAGGTATTTCCTCAAATACTAGAAAGGAGAAATAATATAAATGTCACTATATAATAATGGTTCAAAAAAAGCTGTAGCGCTTACTTACGATGACAATAAAAATTTCGCACCTGTCATTGTAGCCTCTGGAATGGGTTATATCGCTGAAAAAATAGTAGATGTAGCCTGCCAAAATAATGTTCCAGTTTACGAAGATACCTCCCTTGCTACACTTCTTACTCAATTGGAGCTAGGTCAGGAAATTCCAGAAGAACTCTACAAAACCATTGTAGACATATATGTATATTTTCTAAATTATTCTGTTGATAAATAACAATTTATCACAAATTTTAATTTTTAATTTTTAACTCTAACTATGAAAGGAAAGACATAATGAAAAGCATTCGTTCTAAAATACTTGCAATGATAGGAGTCCCGCTTGTAATAGCCATGCTTCTATCAAGTATTTTAACATCAAGTACCACAGGTAAATTATTTTTTCAAAGCAGTAAGGATTTAACACAAAGCGAAACCAACCTATTAGCAAGTAAAGCTGAAAATTACTTATCTCACTACCAATCTATGGTAATGCAGATGTCGCATAATGAAGATGTCAGAAAGCTGCTTTCTACAACCTCAAAAGGAGACGATATTACAAAATCTCCATATTTTACAAGCTCAAAAAATATGCTTGCTTCCACACAAAGTAAGGATACTGAAAATATAGTTACCGCATATATTGCAGACGTAGATCCAAGTGTTGTTTTTGATGGTGGAAATTATGTTTCCGGAAAAGACTATATTTTAAGCGATAAAGACTATTGGTTTAAAGCTGGTGAGACAAGAAAAACTATAATCTCTGAACCCTATACTGATAGAATAACTGGAAATATGGTTGTAGCAATCACTGCGCCAGTATATGATATGAGTAATACTAAAATCATCGGTATAACAGGCGTTGATATAAATATCAATACTCTAAATAATATGGCCCAAGAATATGTAGTTGGTAAGGAAGGCTACACAATTCTTTTAACTAGAAATAACACTGTATTATCTCACAAAAATACAGATAATGTCCTAAAAAATGTAACTGAAATAGGAATAGATGGTGATATTCTTTCTTGGGTTGAAAATAAAGATTCTTCAATCCAGACTTTTAAAAATAATGGCGAAATTGCGCTCGGCTGTTATTACCCTATAGGGTCTACTGGTTGGGGAATATTATCAAGCGTTTCTGAAGATGAATTAAAAGATAAAGTAAGTGCGGTTTCTAGCAAAGTACTATTCATAAATATATTTTCACTTATTGCTATGCTTTGCGTAATCATTGCTCTTTCTTCAAAAATAACAAATCCTTTAAAGAAACTTTCTGCAGTTACAAATGAGCTTATAAAGGGTAACTTTGATGTAGAAATTCACTCTGAATCAAGTGATGAGGTAGGCCAGCTTGCCAATGGTATGAGTATCTTGGTAGAAAAGCTAAGAACTTACATGAATTATATTGATGAAATATCTGAATCGCTTGATAGTTTTGCAGAAGGAAATCTAGACATAAATCTAAAATATGACTACTCTGGAGAATTTGGAAAACTTAAAGATTCTCTAGAAAGAACTGTTGAAGCCTTTACTCGAATAATAGAAGACATAGTATCTATATCTTCACAACTTGCATCTGGCTCTATGGAAATTGCAAATGGTGCTCAACAACTTGCGAATGGTTCAACTGAACAATCTTCATCTATACAAAACCTTGCAAGTAATATAACCGAAATAACTGAACATATAAATAAAAGTGCTGAACATGCAACTGTTTTAACTACTCAAGTAAGTATGGTGGAATTTTCAGCTCATACTAGCAATGACCAAATGGAACATATGGTAGATGCTATGGATAGGATAAATAGAGAATCCATGGAAATTGGTAAAATTATAAAAACCATAGAAGACATTGCTTTCCAAACAAATATCCTTGCGCTTAATGCTGCTGTAGAGGCGGCTAGAGCAGGCGCTTCTGGAAAAGGCTTTGCCGTAGTTGCTGATGAAGTTAGAAATCTAGCTACAAAATCTTCAGAAGCGGCTAAAAACACTACTGCACTTATCGAAAATTCAGTACGTGCTGTTAAAGATGGGTCTCAAATAGTTAGTGATACCAAAGAATCTCTAGAAGAAGTAATTAATGCTGTTAGACAAATAACCAGCATGATTCAAAGTATTTCAGATTCTGCAATGGAAGAAGCTGAAAAAATAGAATATATTCGTACCGCAGTAGATGAAATAAACTCAGTTGTTCATAGTAACTCTGCGGCTGCTGAACAAAGTTCTGCCGCAAGTGAAGAACTTTCTGGACTTGCAGCTACCCTTGAAATGGTCGCAAAAAGATTTATTATCCCAGAAAAATAATTATTTTTCTAAAAAGAATAACTATTTAAAAAAGAACAAATATTTTAAAAAAAAGACTGATTTCCTAAAGATAAAAGGAAATTGGTCTTTTTCTATTATTAAAATTATCGTAGGAACCATTATGTCTATCTGAAACAATGCGTCCCTTTTCTAACTTTATAACTCGTTTTCTCGTTATATCGACGAGCTTTTTAAAATGAGTCGCCATTATTACTGTAGTTCCGCTATGATTTATATGTTCAAAAAGATTCATTATATCCCAGGAATCCTCTGGGCTTAAATTTGCAGTAGGTTCATCTGCTATTATTATTGCTGGATCTGAGACAATAGCTCTTGCAATCATCACTTTAAGCTGCTCACCTCCTGAAAGTTCATCTATGGCTGAATACATTTTGGATTTCATACCTACAGCTCCCAAAGCTCTATCTACACCTATCCTTATATTTTTTGAACTTTGACATGCTATATTTAACGGAAGTGCCACATTATTATACACATCGTAGGCATTTATTAGTGGTATCTGCGAAGATATAACTCCATAGCTTCTCCTATAATAAGGAATCTCTTCTTTTTCAAAAAACGATATATTTTCCCCGCCAATTATTATATCTCCCTCATCTGGCTTAAAAGATGCCATAATAAGGTTTAAAAGCGTACTCTTTCCACATCCACTAGGCCCCACTATATATACAAACTCTCCCTTTTGTATAGAAAATACTAGCTCTTTTACTCCACTTTGATTCTTATAAACTTTAGTTACATTTTCAAATTTTATAAAACTCATAATTCCCCCCGCTAAAAACTTCAACTAATCCTAATTATAACGCTGATACAATAACCTTTCAATATGTATTATTGATTGCCAATTGTTTTGATGCTATAATTTAATATATTATTTTTTAATTTCGTTTTTGGAGGTGTTTAACTTGAAAAAATCTAATATTTCGCTATTTTTCAAATTAGCAACACCTTTCTCTTTAGTATTCCTAATAAGCTTTATTTTGGTATCTCATAGCTTTAATCAGCGATATGATGCTCAAATAGATTTAAGCTTTGTTCCTAAAACTATATATACCGTGGAAAAAGTTTCAAAAACATCTGCTATAAAAATTTCTTCCAAGGTTTCAGACATAAAAAAGAACTATAAAACTTACAAACAAGAAAAAGAATTAGCTGAAAAGCTTAAGCTCGAAAAAGAAGCTCAAGAACTACTTAATACCCAAAAATCACTATCAAATTCAAATAACTCAAACTCGAATAATATTGAAAAAAATATTTCTCCCAACTCTATTTATGACTTTAAAGTTGGAAAAAGTTTCCAATATATGAGCCAACATGATCCTAGATGGAAAAATATTTCATTCGGAAATGGTGACTCCATAGATATTCATGGATGTGGGCCTACCTCAGTCGCAATGCTTGTAACTAATCTTACTAGTGAAATCCTTACCCCTGAAGAAGCTGCGTTTTTCACATATGACCGAAATTTATATATTCCTGGTTCTGGCTCAAGCCACTCTATATTTCTAAAAGCGCTTCCAGAGTTTGGAATAAAGACCTCTGCCTTTACTAACTATTCCGAAGCAGCCTTAAAAAAAGAGCTCCAAAAAGGTAATATGTTTGCTGTTCTTATGAAAAATGGTACATTTAGTTCATCCACTGGACATTTTATATTGATATTAGGCATAGACCAAAACGGAAGAGCAATTATTGCCGATTCTAACAGTGTTGAAAATTCTAAAAAAACATGGGATTTAAAACTTATATTAAATGAAGCTAAGTATAGTGCTAACAGCGGCGGTCCATTTTGGTTAATTAATAACCCTTTATAAAGTAAAAGAGACTCTTGATGAGTCTCTTATTTTGTTGATGCTATTCTATTTGCCTCTTTAAAAGCATCTCTCATTTCAACAACCATATCCTTAACTTCTAAAAGCGTATCGAGTTTCCTACCCGCTTTTATTCTACTAAATTCATAAAGAAAGAAATCATACATACGGTATAAATCTTGACTTATCGGAATACTTCTATCTAAAATTTGGATTAGATATCTTACTATGTCTGTCGCTTTTTGCATAGAGGCATCTAGCAATTCATAATTGTTTTCCTTTATTGCAATTTCAGATTTTATAAGACTCTTTACTACCTCATCAAAAAGCAATATAAGTTGTTCCCCTTTAGTCATACTGTTTACCGATTGTTGTTTGTACTGTTCATATCCATATTGCATTTTTTGGCCATCCTTTTCTAATTTATATAATTTAAAAATCAAGTGTTATGTTTTATTTAAAATTGTCGATAATAGTAGGTGTATGTAGTATTGATTATATATGTAAACAATACACCTACATATTTTCTTATCGACAACAATTCATAATTTATTAATATGTTTTTATATTAAAAAAATAATTTTTTGGATTATTATTTATTTTTAAGTGAGGGTAAAAATATGTCAACAGTAATCACTTTTACAAACCAAAAGGGCGGAGTTGGAAAAACAACATCTTCAAGTGCTCTAATCTCAGGCCTTGCAATGAGAGGCCATAAGGTTTTAGGTATAGATTTAGATCCACAGGGAAATCTTGGATTCTATTTTGGAATAGATATAGAGAACAATATTTCAATATATGATGTATTTAAGGGAACTAATAGTATTGAATCGGCAATATACAAGACAGAAACCTGCGATATTATCCCTTCAAATATATTACTAAGCGGTGCAGAAATAGAATTTAATCAATTCGGAAGAGAATATCTTCTAAAAAACGAACTTGCTCGAGTAAGTAGTAATTATGACTATATCGTCATAGATACCCCTCCAGCATTAAATGTACTTACTGTAAACGCTTATGTTGCTGCTAATCATCTTGTAATTCCTATGGTTCCTGAAATTTTAAGTCTTTTAGGAGTTTCTCAGCTTAAAGAAACCTTCATGGCGGTACAAAAATTTTATAATCCAGATCTTAAAATACTTGGAATACTTCTAACAAAATTTAATGGCAGAACCATACTCGCAAGAGAAGTCCTTGAAATGGCACAGAAAATAGCTGTGCAGTTAGACACTTCTGTCCTTTCAGCTAAGATTCGTCCAGCTGTAGTAGTTGCAGAGTCTCCTGCTCATGGAGAAAGTATATTTGAATATGCACCAAATTCTAATCCTGCAATTGACTACAACGATTTTATAGATGAAATACTATCTAAATTCTAACACTTTATATAAAGGGGGTTTTTATGGCTAGAAAAACCAATAAAACAGCACATGTTCTTAACTTAATAACAAATGCTTCAGCACCAGAAGAAAATGACCTTCCTGTAGAAAATTCACTTTCTGATGATACTATTCCAAGTAATTCACAAACTGAAAATAGTAGTTCTACTGATATTTCAAATCAAAATATTTCTAAAACAGAAACAACTTCGACTTCAGAAAATATCTCAGATAAATCCGAAAATATTAAATCGCAATCAAGTCATACCTCATCACCCGTAGTAGAGATACTATATAATGAACATGACCCATTATCAGATATAATAAAAAATGTACTTGAAGAAAATACTGATGAGATTCCATTAGAAGCTGCTAATATATCTGAGTACAAAATTGAATTTGATGATTTTGGAAATGAAATTGAGCTTCCTAATCAATCTGCTAATGAACCTAATATGGAAAACGAACCCGCTTCAGCTAATGATATTAACATAACAGAAGCTATAGCTGAACTAGAGCCTGTAGCTGAAACAGAGCCTGTAGCTGAAACAGAGCCTGTAGCTGAAACAGAGCCTGTAGCTGAAACAGAGCCTGTAGCTGAAACAGAGCCTGTAGCTGAACTAGAGCCTGTAGCTGAGAATGCTACACTTCTTGAAAGACTTGAAGCCTCAGGAAACTCGCATTTCCATGATAGGCAAGACTTAAATTCAATGCTAGATTTAGATTTTAAATATGTAAATGTTTACGAAAAAATAGTTCAAAATAAGCTTTTAGAGTATATGAAAAAGTTTGATATGTGTATGTGTGACAGATGTATAGTAGACACTTTTGCACTTGCCGTTACTGAACTTCCTCCGAAGATAGTTGTAGTGAATAAAAATGAAGTCTTTCCTCTTATAAACTTTTTTGAGGTTCAAAACACTGCAATAATATCTACAGCGCTTATAAAAGCTTGTATGCTTGTAAAAGAAAAACCTAATCATTCTAAATAAAAAATACTATCAAAAAACCTCTAAAAAATTACTAGCCAATTTTTTAGAGGTTTTTATCTTAAAAAAACAAATTATCTTGCTTCCGCTTTATTTCTCTTTGATTTTGCTAAAAGCATATCTATTATCTCTACTAAATGTCCTATCTCCGGCTTGCTAAGTTGTTCATCTGCTCCAAGACTTCTTCCCTTTATTCTCATTTCTTCATTTATTAGTGATGAGAATATTATAAGGGGTATCTTTTTAAATGCAAGGTCATCCTTTACAAGCTTTGTGAGTCTATGTCCATCCATCTTAGGCATCTCTATATCAGTTATTATTATACCTGGTTCAGGTATTGCTCCTTCAGGTGAATTTTTAACTTTATTTAAATAGTCCCAAGCTTCTTCTCCATTGTTACACTTTATTATATTAACATAACCCGCTCTTGTTAGCGCCTCTGTTATCATTTTAGATAACAGGACTGAATCTTCTGCTAAAAGTATTGGTACTTCATTTCGAGCTCTAACTCCCATTTTGGCTATAGTTTCTAGCTGAATTCCTGTTTCTGGAGCTATATCTGCCACGATTTTTTCAAAATCTAATATCGTTACTAAATCATCTTCGCACTGAGCTATTCCAGTAGCTATACCCTCTTCGCCCTCTCTGCTAAGCGTCTTATCTGGCTTTTGTATAGCTTTCCAAGATACTCTACTTATTCCAACTACCGTATGAACTCTAAACGCCATATATAGTTTATTGAAGTTAGTTATTATAAATAAGTCTTTTTCTTGTTTTTCAGTTTCTTTTCCAGATAAATACATTGGTAAATCTACTACAGTAAAAACTTTATCTCTAGGCTTAAAAATACCTTCTACTGCTGGGTGTGCATGAGGAATAGGTTTTACCTTACTAGCTGTCATAATTTCCTTTACTTTTGCAACATTTATCCCGTAAAGTTCATCATAAATAGTAAATTCCATTATCTCAATCTCATTTGTCCCTGATTCCAATAATATCTCACTTTTCCCTCTTTTTATGTTGCTCATAGCGTTCACCTCTCTAGTTAATTTGCTTTAAAACACTAAATCCGCTTTACCAAACACTTTTATTCTAGCCATTCCTGTCCCTACATCAAAAGAAAGTGTACGTGCATAATTTGCCCCCGTATCTTCCTTTAATAGCTTTATTCCTTCCATTTTTAAGATACTTTTAGTGCTTAGTATATTTCTGTCCCCTATATTTCCAAGTGGTCCTGTCGCCTGAACATCGAACATTTTTGCCCCGCCTGCTATTTTTGCTACTATTCGTTCTTTTCTGGCTCCAAAAACTTCCATTTTCCTTATTGTTTCTCTTATTCCCGTATCTGCATACTTAAAAACATTTTGGCCACCTGATGAAAGTGATTCTGGAAGCATTATATGAACCATTCCGCCAAGTTTTATAACTGGATCATAGAGGCATATTCCTATGCAAGAGCCAAGTGCATATGTTATTAAAGTCCCTTCGCTTCTTGCAATTTTCATATCTGCTATACCTACTATATATTTATTCTCCATTTTTAATACCCAATTTCTCAAACAGTTTATTTAATGATTCCATTTCCGGTACTAATATCAAGTTGCCGCCTATTTCTTGATCATCGCAGATCAAACTTCCTCCTATCGTCATTATTTTATCTGTTTCATACCCAAATTCTATCATCGGTACACTTAAAATTCCACCTAACATATTTGTTGATATTCCTGGAACTGAGAGTTTAACACTTATTCCAACTAAGCTAGTAAGTGAATTTATGTAAGAAGATATGATTATATTCCCAATTTCTATAAGTGCTGATGTCTCCATCTCTCCAATCTGTGAATAATCATCAATTTCTTCTGACATTAAATTCTTTAAAATTACATTAATAAATGTAAGATCTTGGATATATAGCATCAACCCATTTATATCCCCTGTAATCCTAGTAAGTACCCCTACTACGATTTTTTCTGGTCCTCCAAGTTTGTATACAGCATCATTATATCCTAGTATGGATACATCTGGCTGTGTCATTTGAATTCTTCTAGAAAGCATGGAAGCAAGTGCTGTTGCTGCATTTCCTATACCGATACTCCCGATTTCTCTAAGAACATCGATTCCCATACTATCAATTTGTTCGTAATTGGTTATTCTCAAGTTAAACCTCCCTTATTAATTATCTAAGTGAATTTACCATTCCTGTAATTTCATCTGATGTCTGTATCATTTTTATGGCAAATTGATATGCTCTTTGGGTTTCAACTATTTTTGACATTTCTCTAGCTAAATCCACATTTGACATTTCAACTGAACCTCTCTCAAGTATTTCTCCTTCTAAAACTAACTCTGGTGTCCCATTTTTAGGTGTGGGTTTGAATTTCCCATCTCCCAAACTCTCCATACCATTTAATATTTGAAATGTAAACACCCCTATATCCGGCAACTCCTCTGCATTTGCAATTACTATAGGTTCCTGATTAGAATCTAGAACATAATAGCCTTCTTTGCTAACTAAATTAAAATTATCTCCATCAAAATCTACCGGTTGAGACATCATAAAACTTCCATCTCTAGTATAAAAAACTTCTCTTGTAACCGGACTTTGAACTGCAAAATACCCAGCACCTCTAATTGCATAGTCTAAATTACTTCCTGTATTGCTCAGTTGCCCCTGACTAAAATCAGTTTCTGTTTGATCTACTTTAATTCCAGTTCCTGACTTTAAGCTTCTTGACTGTTGCGCTTCATTTATATTATTGTATATTAGATTTGAAAATACTGAGTTTTTTGTTTTGTATCCATCTGTATTTATATTGGCTAAATTGTTCGATATTATATCAAGTCTAGATTGATGCATTCCTGCACCAACTGATGCCGTATAAAAAGATTGATTCATATTTTACCTCCTATACTCTTCCTATTTCTGTAGTAGATTTCTCCATCAGTCTGTCGTACATCTTTAAAATTTGAGAGGCACTTTGTATAGCTCTTTGACTTCTCATCATAAGCGTCATCTCATCTACCATAGATACATTTGCACGTTCTAATGCCCCCTGAAGAATTCCGCCATCTACTTCTACTGGATTATTCCCTACTATATGTCCTTCTCTATTTTTATTTATCTGATCATAATTTCCAAAATTTACCACTCTTATATCATCTATATAATTTCCTGCACTATCTGTTATCGAGCCAGCGGAATCTATTGCGATATCTTCTGTAGTTAAAAGTATAGGTCCACCTGATTTTCCCACAACTCGCCCTACTCCTGGAAGCGTCAAGTAACCCTCATTATCAGTTATAAACGATCCATTTCTTGTATAAATATTTCCATTTCTTGTTTGAATCTCAAAAAAACCAGGATTCCTTAAAGCTACATGAAGCATATTGCCAGTCTGTTCAAATCCCCCTTGAGAAAAATTTGTTATAGTTTCTTCTGCTGTCACTATCATCGATGTCGTGTTAAGTTCTGTCTTATTGCTTCTATCCGTATTCCCTGTTCTTGCAAGCATTTGCTCTTTAAATGTAGTTGCTGTCATTGTATCTTTTTTAAAACCTGGCGTTGATACATTGACCATATTATTACTTACTACATCTAAGTTTCTATTCTGGGTTATCATCGAAGATGATAGATTGTAAAATCCTTTTAACATATTAATCCCTTTCAGTAAAACTATAGCATAAATTTTTTCATCTCTTGTCTAAGTTTCTTTATTGCATTCGCATGGATTTGTGAAATTCTTGGTTCACTAACATTTAGGTCTTCCGCTATTTCTCGCATATTTTTGTTTTTATGATAATACATTATAATAACTTGTCTTTCTCTATCCCTCAATATATCTAAACAATGCTTAAGCACTTTCTCCATTTCATCATTTAATAGGATATTTTCTGGAGAATACTCTATGTCCGCTGGAGGAATTTTTGAAGCTTTTCTATTATCTCCTGTATCTTCAGTTATAAGCTCTAATGACAATACTCCAAAAAAATTACTTTTAGAAACCTTTTCTCTATATTGATCTATTGTTATGCCAAGATGGTTTGCAATATCATTTTCTGAAGGCATACGCCCATTTACTGCATAGAGTTGATTTATTGCTTCACTTATTTCTTTTGCTGATTTTCTAATGCTTCTAGGTACCCAGTCTTGTTTTCTAGCCATATCTATTATAAGCCCTTTGATTCTTTTGTTTATGTAAGTGTCAAACTTAACATTCTTTTCTAAATCAAACTTGTCTATGGCCTTCATAAGTGCAATCACACCTTCATTAACAATATCTTCAGTTTGTGCAAATCCAGAATATACATCTTTCATCTTTATTGCAATTTTTCTTACAACTGGCACATATCTAAGCACAATTTCCTGCTTTATTACATGATCATGAGTTTCTTTATATTCTGCCAGTAATTCTTCACTGCTTTTAGATTCAATATCTCTGTAAAAAGTCATCTTTTACTCCCGATTAATATAATTATCTATGCACTTATATTCCCAATTGATTGTATTTGAACATTGTTTGCAATTTCATTGAACGAAATTACATAGATATTTGGAAAAAATTGTTCTATAAGCCTATAAAAATAAACTCTTACTACATGACTTGTAAGTATTATTGGTCTCTGTGCTAATTCATTGAAGACCTTCATATGTTCTGAAAGCTGCATTATTATTTTTTGCATTACATCTGGGCTAAGCGCTAGATATATTCCATTCTCACTTCTTGCCAAACTATTTACTATAGTCTTTTCTAAATCTGCATCCAGTGTAACTACCTTTAGCTGACCATTTTCACAAAATCTTCTTGTAATAGTACGCTTAAGTGCAACTCTTATATTTTCTGTAATAGTGTCTATATCTCTACTAGTAGCCGTGGTATCTATTATGCTTTCAAGTATTGTAGATATATCTTTTATAGGCACACCTTCCTTTAGTAAATTGGATAATATTTTTTGAAAGTTAGCATAGCTTATGATATCTGGAAAAGCCTCTTCCACAAGTTCTGGAATCTGTTGCTTGGTGTTTTCTACAAGCTGCATAACCTCAGCTCTTCCCAAAAGCTCATATGCATGTTTTTTTACTGTCTCTGACAAATGGGTAAGCATAACTGAAAGTGGATCTATTACTGTATATCCATATATTTCAGCAATTTCCTTTTTATCTGGAGTTATCCATTTACTTGGTATCCCATAAGCTGGTTCTATAGTTTCTATACCATCAACATCACCTGATGGTTTTGAGGGCTCAAGTGCAAGATAGTAGTCTACAAGCAACTCCCCTTTTGCAATTTCTTCACCTTTTATCTTTATCGTATATTGATTTGTGCTTATATTTGAGCTGTCTCTAAGTCTTATGGATGGAATTACAAATCCCATTTCCTGTGCATATTGTCTTCTAAATATAACTATACGACTTATAAGGTTTCCTCCACTCGCTTCATCCACAAGTGGTATAAGACTATATCCAAATTCCATTTCTATCGGCTCTACTGTAAGTAGCTGATATATATTATTTACATCTTTATAATACTCATTTTCGTCTATGGCCTGTTCTACGGGAACCCCTTCTGGTAATCCCCCTACAGCTGTCCCCCCTGCTAATGAAGCATCTTGAATTCCACCTTCAGTTGCAAGCATATTCTCCTTCATCGTTTTAGCACTATTATATCCAAGCCCTAAAAGCATAGATGATATGATTATAAGCTGTAAATGTGGCATTCCTGGAGCAATTGCAAGTGCTCCAAGTAACCCTCCAGCTGTCATAAGCGCTTGTGGCTGTGCTAAAAATTGTTTCGATACGTCTTTATTTAAGCTTCCTTCAGAAACTGCCCTTGTAACTATCATTCCAGTTGCTACTGATATTAAAAGTGCTGGAATCTGAGATACCAAACCATCTCCAATAGTTGCAATTGAATATACCTGTAAAACTTCTCCAAAGGCCATACTTGACTGAACTATACCAATTATGGTTCCTGCTATAAAGTTTATCATAGTTATAAGTATGGACATTACCGCATCACCTTTTACTATCTTAGTGGCTCCATCCATCGCTCCATAAAAGTCTGCTTCTTTTTGAATCTTGTATCGTCTTCCTCTTGCCTCTTGTTCATCTATAAGTCCTGAGCTTAAGTCCGCATCTATTGCCATCTGCTTCCCTGGCATTGCGTCTAGTGTAAATCTTGCTGCAACTTCTGCTACCCTCTCAGCACCTTTTGTAATTACTATAAATTGAACCAATACTATAATTAAAAATATTATAACCCCTACAATTATATTCCCCTGAAGTACAAATGTACCAAATGCCTTTATTACTTCTCCTGCTTCTCCTTGTTTTGTTAATATAAGTCTAGTTGAGGATATATTAAGTCCAAGTCTGAAAAGCGTAGTTATTAAAAGTAGAGAAGGGAATATGGAAAATTCTAGTGATTCTTTTATATTCATACTTATTAATAAAATTACAAGTGATACCGATATGTTTAATATAAACATAACATCCAGAATAAACGGACTAAGCGGTATTACAAGTAATAAAACTATCACTATTACGAATAGGGATACAGCGTTGTTTAAAAGTAGTTTCATATCTATTTCTTTCTCCACTATGCTCTATATAATGGTGTTACCCTTATTGTCTATCTAAAATTTAAATTCCTTATTGTTTAATTTGTAAATATATACTAAAATTTCTGCTATTTCTCCGTAAAATTCTGCCGGTATTGCCCTATCCAACTCTGTAGTTGAATATAGACTTCTCGCTAAAGGCTTATTTTCGATTACAGAAACATTGTTTTCTTCAGCTGTTTTTATTATTCTAAGCGCAAGTTCATCTTGACCCTTAGCTACTAATATAGGCGCCTCATCTTTTTCTATATCATAACGCAAAGCAACTGCATAATGCGTAGGGTTTTTTATTACTACATCCGCACTTGGAACTGCTTGCATCATTCTAGACATAGCTCTCTGCCTTTGAATCTCTTTTATCTTTCCTTTTATTTGAGGATTTCCCTCCATTTGTTTGTATTCTTCTTTAACATCATGCTTTGACATTTTTATTTGACGTTCATAATCCCACCACTGATAAAAATAGTCTATTGCTGCAATTGCTGCAAATGCTATACTTACATTAAAAACCATATCTATTACAGATTCTAACATAAATTTACTTGAATACATTATTCCCATATCTAAAGTTCTACTAAATAATACAAATCTTTTTTGTATAAATTTATATAAAACTATTAACAGTATGGTTATTTTTATAATTCCTTTTAAAACTTCAACAATACTTTTTAAAGAAAATAATTTTTTTATTCCTTCCAAAGGATTTAATCTGCTGAATTTAGGTCTTAAGCTTTCTGTAGAAAATAATAATCTAGTTTGAGCTAATGTAACGATTACTCCTATTAACATTGCTATAACAATTATCGGAATAGCTGCTCTTATAAAAGCATCTAAGGAAGTAACTGCAATTTCTTTAACAAAGCTATCCGTTATTTCAGTTCTATTTGAGGCATATCCCATGTATGTTAACATAAAGGCTTTTACCGTTTTATAAATCCCTGGGAAAAGCAGTTTAAGTGAATAAAAAATTCCTAATATGGATACAAGCGAGGTCACATCTTTACTTGTAAAAATATTCCCTTTCTTCCGCTCGTCTTTTCGTTTCTTGGGGGTGGCTTTTTCCGTCTTAGAATCCCCTGCCAAATCATTTCACTTCCTTCTATATAACAGTTTATTGCATCAATAACGCTAGCTCTCTTATTGAATTTATCATATAAATTACTGCATTATTTAAAAAATCCCCAATAGGTGAAAACATAAACACTAAAATCACCATAGCAATTAATATTTTAGCCTGTATATTTACTACAAAGACATTTATTTGCGGAATTGCTTTCATAAGGATTCCTACACCTGCTTCTGTTAAAAATATTATTATAATTATTGGAAATGCAAGTTGTATCGCTAGTACAGTAAAATCAGAAAACGTCTTTAGTAAAAAAGAGGCTATATTAGCAGTAAATTCAAATGATCCATATGGAACTATATCTGCGATTTCTATAAATATCCTTATAAGTGCCAAATGGGCATCTACTGCAAAAAATATGAGCATACACAATATATTGAATAAATTTCCTGTAAGTGGCATTTGAACATTATTTTGAGGATCATATATCGTTGACATAGAAAGTCCTACCTGAAAATCTATAAACCCACCTGCATAAACGCACATATATGTTATCATTTGCATAATATAACCTATACAATAACCAATCATAAGCTCTTTTAACAATAAGAGCATATATTCCATTGGTCCAGTAATTCTAACGCTTTGAACTGGGCTATATACAAATAATAGAAAGCTCAGTGCCATTATAAATCCAGATTTTACTATTGGAGGCAAATTTCTTCGTCCTAAAATAGGATTTAAAAGAATAAACCCTGTACATCTAATAAAAATCAAGGTCCATAGAAGCAGCTGTTCTTCGTTTATCATATTTCCTCCAAAGCTTCTTATTTTAACATTAACTCAAATATATACTTAAAAAAATCTTGCATCTCTTCAAGCATCACCCCTCCTGTTAAAAGCATTATTACTGCTATTAAAATCAGTTTAGGTACAAATGTTATAGTCTGCTCATGAATTTGTGTAGCTGCCTGAAATATTGAAATTATTAGTCCTACACCCATACTAATTAACAATACGGGGGCAGAAATCTTTGTGGCAACTATAAGCGCTGCCTGCATCAGCATTATAGCTTCTGAGTTTGTCATAACCTTCTCCTTGTTATTTTAGTTAAAGCCCTTTATTAATGTACTAAACAACATATTCCAACCATCTATTGTTATGAATAGTAGTAACTTAAACGGAAGTGCAATCATTGTAGGTGGAAGCATCATCATCCCCATTGACATTAATGTACTTGCAACTATCATATCAATTAATAAAAATGGTATAAATAGAAGAAAACCTATAACAAAAGCTCGCTTTAATTCAGTTGTCATAAAAGCAGGCACTACAATCTTCATCGGTATAGCTTCTGTATTTTGTGAAATTTTTTCACCTGCAAACTCTGCATACATATTTAAAGTTTCTATTTCCGTCTGCTTAAGCATAAATTTTTTAAGAGGTATTTGAGCTCTTTCAAGTGCTTGAGTTTGAGAAATTTGTTGATTTTTGTAAGGTGTATATGCAGTCTGATTTATTTCTTCGATAACAGGTGTCATTATAAAAAAGGTTAAAAAAAGCGAAATGCCAATTAAAACCATGTTAGGCGGAAGTTGTTGCACTCCTATTGCATTTCTTAAAAACGAAAGTACAATTATTATTCTTGTAAAAGAAGTCATCATTACCAATATAGATGGTAATAATGACACTGTTGTTAATAGGAACAATATCTCAAGAGTCTGTACACCATCTCCATTTACATTTATTAGTGCTTGTCCCATTACTATAATCCCTCAAATTCTAATGTTATTTGTTTTTTACATTTTTTATTATATCTTTAAACTTTTCTGCTATATCTAAAGTTTCTTTTTTTTCAAACTCAAATTCTTGAATATTTTCTGGGGATAATTCAGCTATATTATTTATTCCCCCTGGAGTTATTCCTAATACAAAATATTTCTGTCCAATTTGAGCAATTGATATAGCTTTGTCTTGCCCAACTGCCATAATATCAATCATTTTTATATATTTAGATTGATTTTGTTTTATGGCTATGTTTCCAAGATATCTGCTTACTATAAAGGCTAAGTATAATATTCCTAAAAGTATGAGCAGAGTAACAAACATCGATGAAGTTTCTCCTAAAATGTTGCTCACTTCCTTTTATTTTATTATTTCTGTAATCCTAACTCCAAAATTATCGTTTACAACCACGACATCCCCTCTTGCTATGCAGCGCTCATTTGCATATATTTCTACTTGATCCCCTGCAAGTTTATCTAAAACGATAAGTGTTCCCTGCGTAAATTCTATTATCTCCTTAACAAGTTTTTTGGTTCTACCTATTTCAACTGAAATTTCAAGAGGTACATCCATAAGGAGTTTTAAATTGTCTTGTGGGATATCTAGTTCCGCTTCTTTTGCTACAAAAGAACTTGGTATTGGCTGAACTTCCACAACTTTATTCTGAACTGGTTGTGGTGGCGGTGTTGGCGCTGCCACTGGTGGCGGTGTTGGCGCTGCCACTGGTGGCGGTGTTGGCGCTGCCGCTGGTGGCGGTGTTGGCGCTGCCGCTGGTGGCGGTGTTGGTGCTACCGCTGCTGGAGCCATCTCTACTTCTGGCGGTTCTGTAATGCTCATATCAGAAATCATCTCTGGTGGTATCATTCTTGATACAAGCATCTTAACTAATGGTATTGCCATTAAATTGACAAATTCACATCTTATAGAGCCTTCTATTGATAAGCTAAATTCTATGCTTACAAAACTCATGTTTGGTTCAAAATATTTTTCTTTAAATTGTTGTGAATTTTCTATTTCAAAAGATGTTGGTGTAGTTATATTAACGGACTCTCCTATAAACTCCGACATTGCTGTCGCAGAAGCGCCCATCATTTGATTCATTACCTCGCATATTGCACTCACATAGAGTTCGTTCATTGAAAAATCTTCGTCAGCAATTTCACTTCCCATAAGCAGACCAACTATTGTTTTTACATCTGCTTTTTTTATAATCATGACGTTATTTCCAGAAAGTCCGTGAGTATAAGTAATTTCAACTGCTATTGCTGGTTCAAGTCTTGTAAACTCAAATTCCTCAAAAGTAACTACTTTGACATTTGGAGTAGTTATATCTACCCTTCTATCAAGCATTGTAGCTACAGCTGTTGCAGAGGCTCCCAAACTTATATTTATTATTTCACCTATCGCATCTATTTCTATAGAACTTAGATATTCATGGCTCATTTCATCCTCCTGCTTTATTTCTTTGAATTCTTTATGTCATTTTGACATTATCGTCCTATTTCCAATGCTTTGGTCGCCATCATTTTAATTGCATTAAAAGCCGTTATATTTGCATCATAAGACCTTGTAGCCGACATTGCGTCTACTGTTTCCTTTATTAAATCTACATTTGGCATAAGCACATATCCGTCTGCATCTGCATCTGGGTGTTCTGGATTATAGACTGCTTTAAATTCTCTCGCATCCTCTACAACTTGAGTTATCTGTACTCCACCCTTTGCTGAAGCTTCCTTTGCTCTTTTGCTCAAAACACTTCTAAAACTATTTTCTTCGATGGGCTGAAAAACAACCATCTTTCTTCTGTATGGCCCTCCGCCTTCAGTTCTTGTTGTTTCTATATTAGATATATTTTCTGATATTATATCTAGTCTTTGTTTTTGTGCCGTAAGTCCAGATGCACTTATATTCATAGAACTTAAAAAAGACATCTATACCTCCTTTTTATATTTCTATCCTAGTATCTGTTGAACAGCTTTAAGAATTCTATCTGGTTTAAAAGGTTTAACTATGAAATCTTTTGCTCCCGATTTTATAGCTTCTACAACCATAGCCTCTTGCCCCATTGCTGAACACATTATTATTTTAGCATTTGGATCCTGTGCTTTTATAGTTTTAAGCGCTTCAAGTCCATCCATATTAGGCATTGTTATGTCCATTACTACTAAATCAGGCTGTATTTCCTGATACTTTGCTACTGCCTCTGCTCCATCTGCAGCTTCAAACAATTCTGTGTATCCATTTTTTGTAAGTGTATCCTTAACTACCATTCTCATAAATGCTGCATCATCTACTAATAATATTTTTGCCATGTTATTTACCTTCCTTATCTCTTTTATAAATTGTTTTTATTATTGTTTTACATGTTTTATTTTAACGGCTACATTCTTCTTGTGTACTCCAAGTGTGCCGGTAAACCATGCGGAATCATCTACATACATGTAAACTTCTGAGTCCTTAGGTCTGCCTAAATTAATTATATCTCCTACTCTAAGATTATATGCATCTCTCATTTTCATTTCTGCTTCGCCTAATCTTACTCTTATCTCCATCTCAGATGATTTTATGTTATTTAATATTATTTCATCTTCTTTTCCTACTTTAGTTCCTTTTGCTCTTATGCTTTCACTCTCATGTACTTCAAATATTAAGCTCAATAAGCTTCCTGGAATACAAACAGTCAATTTGCTTTCACTAGTTCCTATTTTTGCATTAATTATTATTATTACTACAGTTTCATCCATGCCTATTACTTGACCTACATTTTGATTCATTCTTGCTGCTACATATCTAAAGCTTCCTTCCTCAAGATAGTTTGACCAAGCCTCTTTCATGTTAGGCACAAGTCTAGTCATTATATAATCATAAAGTGCGATTTCTACCTCAGTGTATTTGTAATCTGTTTTTATATCTATATCTTCACCTTCACCACCAAGGATTCTATCTATCATACCCAGCATTAATCTATTGTTTACATGCATGAGTATAGGCGCACCTTTGTCTATCTCTGGAATTTCTAAATCTACAAATGATAATATATCATTATCATTTACTGCATTACTGAATTCATAATACCTTTGCTCTTCTACCCCAATAACTTCAAATTCACAATTTGTTCTCAACATATTACTTGCTTTAGATGCGAGAATTCTTGAATAGTTTTCATATACTCCATTTAGTAATTTCAGCTTATCTCTTGTAAATTTTTTAGGACTGTAGAAATCGTATTTTTTATAATTGACTTCTTCCTGTATTTCTTGCTCTACAGTTTCCTGAGGTTCATCTCCTCCACCACCCATCATAGAGCTCAATAAAAGGTCTATCTGACTCTGAGATAATACCTCTGACATTCAATTCTCACCTCCTCTGCTTCTTAACTATTGTACACTTCTTTATAGTACTCATCAAGCGCTCTGTTTATAGAATCATTTTTTGTTATTATTATCTCTACCCTTCTATTCTTAGCTCTATTCGCCGAGGTATCAAAAGGACTTATCGGTCTAAATTGTCCAAAGGATGTAGCTATTAATTTTTCTGGACTTATTATATTTTTTTTCTGAAGATATATAAGTACTTCTGTCGCTCTATTTGAGGATAAAACCCTATCAAACCTTATATCATTTGGCTTATCTGGTCTCGCCTGTGAAGTATGTCCTAATATCTGAATTTCTCCAATTATATTTGAAGAACTTTTTATTACTTTAGAAAAACTATCTAAAACTTTTTTCCCCTCATCTCTTAATACATAACTATCTCCATCAAAAAATATATTATTTTTAAAGGTTATAAAGGTATACCCATCCCCTTTTTTTATTTCTACATCGCTTTGAACATTCTGTTCTTCTGAAGCTTTTTTTAAACTATAATAAAGATCATCAAAATTTTCTATTATTTCCTGTGGCTCCCTAGCTCCTTCAACATCATATTCTCCTGCATTTTCTTGTTCACCTTCTACAATCTGAGAAGTGGCCTTTGCATTAGGGTTAAAGCTTTTTACGATAATTTCGTACTTTGCTGCATCTACTGAACTTATTGAATATAGTAGTACAAAAAAACACAATAATAAAGTAATCGTATCCCCATATGTGGCCAGCCATTTTTCTTTATTTTCAGGTGCTTGTGCTTTTTTCTTTAACATAGTGTCACCTTATTTCTTAGATTTTTTACCTTTTTTACCGCCACCTTCTGAACCTTCTCCTTCGACGCCTCTTTCATGGTGTGCTAAAAACGAATTAAGCTTTTCATTTAAAAACTTAGGATTGTCTCCTGATTGTATGGCAAGCGCCCCCTCTATTATTATACTTTTATATAATATCTCTTCATCATGTTTTTGTTTTAACCTTCTTGATATTGGTCCTAACAATACATTCGCAACAATAACTCCATAAAGTGTAGTAATAAGAGCTACAGACATATCCTGTCCTATACTGCTACTCCCGCCTGAATCCATTGACATTCCTTTAAGCATATTTACTAGTCCTATCAGAGTTCCTATCATACCAAATGCTGGACCTAAAGCTTCTCCTGTTTCATAAAAGGCTACTGCCTTTCCATGTCTTTCATCCAAGTACATAAGTTCCATTTCAAGCATTTCTTTTATCCTTGATGCATCTGGAACGTCTACTATAAGTATGAGACTTTGTTTAAAAAATGGATCTTCTACTTTTTTGGATTCTTCTTCTAATGCTAGCAATCCCTTTTTTCTTGCTACTTGAGCCATCTCTACAATCTGTTCTATACATTCCTTTGAGTTGTATTTATTTTTAGCCATTATGATTTTAATGTGCTTTGGCACATTTTTAAATGCCGTTATTCCATAACCTGCAAAAAGTGCTATTATCGTTCCCAGTATTACTATTACAAAACTTGGTAAATCTATGAAGTTTCCAATTTTGGAAATCCCCATTCCATAAACCATCAATACGACGGCTAATGCCATTCCTATAAACATAGTAAAATCCATACGACTCCTCCAAAATTTATGTCTTATATTTTAAATACAATTTCAGAAAATTTTATACTATGACACTGCTCTTTCTAAATTCCAATAATATTCTATTATATTCTACAATTCTATCTATTATTTCATCAACACTTTCTTTAACAATAAAATGTTCCTTGTTCATAAGTGTAATTTTCGACTCTGGTATTATATCTATGGTCATTATTTGATAACAATTTATTACAAACTCTTCATTATTTAATTTTGTTAATTTTATCATTTTTGAAAACCTCTGTTTCTTTAGATAAAATATGTATTCGTGTGAAGCCGAAAATATCGGCCTCACACTTTAACTAATCTATCTCTTCATTGAAAGTAGTTCCTGTAGCATTTCATCTGATACAGTTATTATTCTTGTGTTTGCTTGAAACCCTCTTTGTGTAGTTATCATTTCTGAGAATTCTTTTGCTAAATCTACGTTTGCCATTTCAAGTCCATTTGATTTTATCATCCCTGTTCCTCGATCCCCAGGTATTCCTACAATCTTAGTTCCTACGTTTGATACTGCTTTGTAGTATGGTCCCTGAGATTTTTCAAGTCCATTTTGATTTGTCATATTCGCTAACAGAATCTGGCCTATTGTTATAGGTCCTTTAGAATCTATCCCTATTACGTTTCCTGATGAATCTATTCTTATACTGTTTATATCAGATCTTGGCTCTACATTTTCTTCTGTTCTATCTCCACTTATAGATGGTATTCTTATAGGCTTTAGTGTTGTATCTTCAGGAAGTGATTTTCCGTATACTAAATATCCATTTGAGTCTACTAAAAATCCATTTCCATCAAATCTAAAATCCCCTAATCTAGAAAGGCTTAACTCCTTAAAATCAGTTACTCCTCCAGTAGTAGCATCTACCGCTATATCTTTTTGTTTTTTAGGTCCTACTATGAAAAATCCGCCGCCATCTATCATACAGTCTGTCGGACTATCTGTTGGTGCATAACTCCCCTGAGAAAACATAAGGTCTATTGCTGCAATTTTAGAACCATATCCTACCTGAGAAGCATTCTTTCCTCCAAAGGTATTCCCTCCATCACTTGCAGCACTTACTGTCTGATATATTGAGTCTTGAAACGTTGCTCTAGAAGCTTTATACCCGTAGGTATTAACGTTTGCGATATTATTTCCTATGGTATCCATTTTTGATTGATGTGCTCTTAAGCCCGATACCCCTGAAAACATTGATCTAATCATTTTGATTCCCTTTCTTCCGTATTAAATGAATTTTATCATTCGGATAAAATTCAACGCCTCCATTACGGTCCAGCTATATAATAACGGCACTATCTATATTGGTAAAAATGTTATTCTTTAGCTCTAAATATGACATAGCTGTGATAACTGTATTGTTTGGCACATTGACTATAAATGCTTGGTCTTTGCCTATGACCGCTAAATCTTTGGCACCTTTTTCTCTTGCTTTATCTACTGCTTTTTCTATTTCTGAAATAAGAGACGGTGTGACTTCTATGCCTCTTTCTTGAGCTCTTTCTTTGGCATGTTTAGAAAATTTTAGTTCCTTTGTCTCGTTTATCTGATCTTTTAGTATCTGTTCGAAACTTTGATTTCTGCTTACATAGCCTAATTTATCAACAAACTTATTGTCAAGTTTGCTATCTCTTATACTAATTTTATTTATCAAGTGCACTCACTCCTATTTAAGTTTCCTTACTTAGCTACCTCCGTAGGCACCGCTGCAGGTTTCTCTGTAGGCTTTTCTACAGGCTTTTCTGTAGGCTTTTCCTCCTTCGGTGGCAATTTCCCTATTGCCATAATTTGAGTCAAATAATAACTTTTCCCGTCTATGAAAACTACTTGTTGTCCGCCGTATATCGCAGCCCCTGTAACTTCTCCCACAATCTCCTTTATGTTTCCATCGGTTCCTACTTCTGCAACAGTCACTTCTTTTCCTACAAGTGATGCTGAATATGTGGTCACCGATATATCTGTAAAAGTATTCATCGCCTGTATGGTTGCCATCTGAGTCATTTGATTCATAAAGGCCGTTTCATCCATTGGATTCATCATGTCTTGATTTTGGAGTTGTTTTACTAGAAGCTGTAAAAAGTCGTCCATTGTAAGTTCTGTTTTAGTGGTAGATTTTGTCTTTAGTTTTGCGTCTTGAGCTTCTTTAGATTTGTCCACGCCTCTGAGGTTTACATTACCTATTATATCTGCCAATTTTCACATCTCCTTACATAAATTTAAATTCTGAAGAAAATTGTCTTTTCAAATTTTCAATCTCCCAAAGTCCTAGTTTTACTTGATCTGCAAATTCAGCATCTTCTCTGTGATTCTGTTGATTTTGATTTTGCTGATTTGAACCATTTTGTCCTTTTTGTTGGTTTTGATTGTTATTAAGATAGTTTTCTTCTCTTACATTAACGGTTACTTCTGATTTAGTGTTTTGCTGTATTGCTTGGCCTAGACTTGAAATTCCTTCTGACAACAAATTAGCTGTCTTGCTATTGCTACAAAGCATTGAAACGGTAAGCTTTCCATCTTCAAAAAGAAGTTTTACTTTTATTTTACCTAAGTTCTCAGGGTCAAGCTGTAACTCATATTCATTAGATTTTTCGGCTTTTATTACTACATTTTTAGAAATTTCTTTTATAAGGTTTTCTGAAGAAACCTCTTGAGCATCTCCAACTTTTATCTTTATAGTTTCCACTGGCTCTGTCTTTTCTGATTTTGCAGAATTAAGCATTTCTATTGAAATGTCATCTCCTGATTCGTCATTTTTCTCAAAACCAAACTGATCAGACTTATCATTTTTTTCAATATTTTTTATGCCTTTGTCTTCATTCTCTCCTAAAGCTTTGACTTTATCTGACGCATCTTCTGTTTTTGTTTTGCCAAAATCTTTATTTTGAACATCTTTAGATGAGACAACATTTGCCATATCCAGCTCGGAATCAGATTTTAAAGCCTTAGATTCATTTACATTTTGAGTTGTGTTTTCTGCATTAAGTGAAGCTGTTTTAGAAGTATCTACATTTATTATCTCTTGCTTTGTAGCCTCTTGGTTTAAACCTTGAATAGTCGATATGCTCGATATAGGTTCTGAACCCTTTTCTAATTGGACATTTCTTACCTTAGATCTTAACTCAAGGTCAAGTGCATTTGCTGAAAAAACTGCTTGATTTAATATACTCTCAGGTTTGACTTCCTCTTTAGCTTCGGTTTCTACACTATTTAGATTTTCATCCTCAGGTTTTTTTGATACATTCTCATCTGTTGTTTGAGTGTTATCTTTCGATTGGATGTCTTTCTTTGAGTTATTTTGATTTCCATAATCTTGTTCTTTAACCTTACTGTCTAGTGCATTTTTAAAATCAAAATTGTCATCACTTGAACGTTTCCTACTACTTTTGTTTGTAGCTTTTGGGGCATTACTCTGAAGTATTTGTAGCGTTTCGATCTTCTTCACCTCCTTTCTCCTTCTTTTTTAATTTACTGCTGACATTGAGTTTGAAACAAACTCTTCGATGAACAGTTCTTCGCTCTTCTTTACGTCTTTGTTGTACTGTTCTATCTTTTTTTCCTTCAGCTTTTCTATTGCAGCCGCTTCTTTTCTGGCCTCAATAACCTCTTGTCTTTTCTTTTCTTCTAGCTTTCTTATCTGAGCTATTTTCTGCATTTGAAATTTCATTTGATCATCGATCTGCTTTATATACATCTCAAATGCTCTTGCTTCTATTATAGTAATTCCTGAAAGCTTTTTTTCATTAAATTCATTTACATATCCCAAATACTTTTGTTTTAACTCCTCTAAAATAGATTCTTGCTGATTAAGTTCTGCTATGATTTTACCATGTTCTAATTTTAGATTGGAAAGTATTTGATTTTTATAGTCTAGCACAGTGTCTAGGCCAAACGTAAATTTCTTCACCGACTTTACTCCTTTTCTTTAATTCATAAAGCTAATCTAGAATCTCTTTAAGCTTTTGAAGAGTTTCTTCAAAACCAAAATTCTCATGAATTCCTTGTTTTAGAAAATCGTTGACTCTATCTATTTTTGAAATCGCATAATCAAGTCTTGGATTTGTGTTTGGTTTATATGCTCCTATTGATATTAGGTCTAAATTCTTGTCATATACGCTTAGTATATCTCTTAGAGATGAGGCCATTTTTTGATGTTCGGGGTCTGCTATGGTGCTCATTAGTCTGGATATACTTGCATTAACATCTATCGCAGGGAAATGATTTTCATTTGCTAACCTTCTTGTAAGTACTATGTGACCATCTAATATTCCCCTTACCATATCAGCTATAGGTTCATTGGTATCGTCCCCTTCTACTAGCACAGTATATACTCCTGTAATAGAACCCTTTTCAAAATTACCACTTCTCTCTAGAAGTTTTGGAAGCTCTGCATAAATTGATGGGGTATATCCTCTTGCAATTGGTGGTTCTCCTATTGCAAGCCCTATTTCTCTTTGAGCCATTGCAAATCGTGTAAGGGAGTCCATCATCAAAAGTACATCTTTCCCTTGATCTTTAAAATATTCTGCTATAGTAGTTGCAACTAGAGGACATTTAAGCCTTAACATTGCCGGTTGATCTGATGTGGCTACTACTACTATGGATCTTTTTAATCCTTCTTCGCCAAGATCTTTCTCAAGAAACTCTCTTACCTCTCGCCCTCTTTCTCCTACGAGTGCGATTACGTTTATATCGGCTTTAACATTTTTTGCTATCATTCCAAGTAATGTACTTTTTCCAACCCCACTACCTGCAAATATTCCAACTCTCTGGCCTTTTCCTATTGTAAGCATTGAATCTATTGCTTTTACGCCAAAATGAAGTTTATCTTTTATTGGTGGCCTTGAAAGCGGATTTGTATATTTGCTGTCTACATAATAGTACGATTCTGGCTTTATCTGCTTGGTCCTATCTATAGGCCTTCCCATAGCATCAAGTACCTGCCCTCTCAGGCTATTTCCTACTGGAATCTTAAGTCTATTTTTTGTATTTCTTATAAAACTTCCTGCTGCAATGCCTCCCATTTCACCATAGGGCATCAATAATATCTTATCATCCTTAAACCCTACAACTTCAGCTGGTATATGTTGATTTTTATTCTCGCTATATATCATTCCTATATCGCCTATACTGGCTTTCCCGCCTGATGCTTCAATTGTCATTCCAACTATATTTTCTATCTTTCCAATATGACTTATAGTATCCGATTTAGCTATTAGTTTTGGTAAGCTTTTTAGCATTTTTACACCTGCTTTACATTCTTGAACTGCTGATTATTTCTTTTATGTTCTCTATTTGCGTATTTGCGCTTGCATCTATAACTTTGTCTGGAAGCTCTATTATGCATGTTCCTGAAGCTTCATCTTCCATAAGGATTATTTTTATCCTATCTGAAACATATGAAAGTGAACCAATTAGATCAGAATCTCCATTTACTGCAAGTTCTGCATCACATTTTGCAATATATATTTTAACCCATTCTTTTGAAAGTATTCCTTCTGTAGCAGATACTATCATTCGTTTTATTACATCTCCACTTGATTTTAGACTCACATGTATAACTTTTTCTGCTATTGCTATTGCTATATCTTTAAGATCGTCTTTATATTCTTCAAGTAAATCTTTCTTGCTTTGTTCTACAGATTCTATAAGGTTCTTTAGATCTAAAAGTAAATTGTCAGCCTCTACTTTTAATGTCTGATTGACTTCATTTTCAGCTTCTTTATATCCATTTGCGTAACCATTTTCATAGCCAGCTGTATATCCATCTCTACTAGCTGACTCAAAAGCTTCTGCTTTTATAGCTTCTGCTTCTTGTAAGGTGTTTTCCATCATTTGCTTTATTTGTTTTTCCATTTCAAGAATTTCAAGCTTTAATTTATGTTTTTCTTCTTTATATTTTTCAAGATCCATACCATAATTTTCTTTATGGTCTGATTCTCCTTCAATATTTGCTTCGAGCTCTTCTAATTCTTTTTCTAGCTGTTCTTCTTTATCAAAATCTACTAAGATATCATATATATTTAAATTTACCTTAGTTTCTTCTTCAACACCCTTAATCTGACTATGCAATTATATCATCCTTTCCACCTTTAGAAAGTACAATAGCGCCTTCTTCATCTAGCTTTCTTATTACAGCAACTATCTTCTGTTGAGCTTCTTCAACTTCTTTAAGTCTTACATTTGTTGTAATCTCAAGCTCATCCTTGATATTTTCTGCCATCCTTACTGACATATTTGCAAAAATAAGTTTTGCAACTTCTTCTGTGGTTCCCTTAATAGCAAGCACAAGGTCTTTGATGTCGCACTCTCTGACAAATATCTGAATAGCTCTTCCGTCCATCCCAGCAATGTCTTCGAATACAAACATTTTCTTTTTGATTTCGTCTGTAAGGTCCTGATCTTTTTTCCCCATCTCGTCGAATATGAATTTTTCATTACTTCTATCCATGTTATTCATAACTTCCGCAATGTAGTCTATACCACCAACTTTTGCAAAATCTGTAGTCATAACGGATGAGAATTTATTTTTAAGTTGTGCTTCTACTACTTTAATCGCTTCTGGAGAAGCACTTTCCATTTTAGCTATTCTTTCAACTACAGCTACTCTTTTATCCTCAGGAAGCGATGCAATTACTTGTGCTGCTTTTGTAGAATCTACATAGGCAAGTACAAGTGCTATTATCTGGGGTCTTTCATACTGAAGCACTGAGTAAAGACTCTTTATATCTGTTCTTCTTAGATAATCGAAAGCCTTAACTTTTAGGCTCTTTGATACTTTTTCTAAAAGTGCATGTGCTGTGTTTTCATCGAAGGCTTTTTCAAGTACGGTTCTTGCGTACTCCATACCCCCTTCGGTTACTACTTTTTGTGTAAGACACATCTTGTAAAAATCATCTAATATTTCTTCAGTCTGCTCTACTGATATATACCCAAGTTTTGCAATTGCTATAGTTAATTGTTCTATATCTTCTTCTGATAAATATTTATAAATTTGTGAGGCCTTATCCACTCCCAGCGATATTATTACAGCCGCTGCTCTCTCTTGATTTGAAATTCTTTTTTCACTACTCATCCGATCTGTCTCCTTTTAACCAAGATTTAAGAAGTTGAGCTGATATTTCTGGATTTTGTTCTGCAAATTCTCTTATATTTGTTCTAAGTTCCAAACTTTTTTCATTCTTAATATTTATAAGATTGTCTTTTGCATCATCCTTATCCGCCTCCATAAGCTTAACTAGTTCCTCTGGAATTTCTACTAAAGACTCTTCTTTTGGAATTTGTACCGCTTTAAGTTTGGCTTTCTTCTTCTTCATTCTTAAGAAGATTAGTAGTGTTGCTATAAGTGCTATTAGAAGCGCTATTGCCACTGCTGCAATTATAAGTATTTGCTTCTTGTCAAAAGTTTTCTCTTCTGTAACTCCTTCATTAGGATCAAAGAATTCACCTTTTACTATAGATATTTTGTCAACTCTCTTTTGAGGATCTATCCCCGCTGAATTCCCTACAAGTTTTAACAGGTCGTCATTAGACACTGTATCTGCATTGCCCTTATTATTTATTGATACTGATACAGTAAGATCGTCTATCATACCTGCATCAATCTGAGTCTGCTCTTTTATTTGATCCACCAAATAGTCTATGTCATTTTGATTTATTATCTGAGTTTCATTTCCATTAAGCTCTATATTTCCATAAATTGGAATATCTGCGTTTGTCTCTGTCCCAGGAACTCCACCCGTGGCATTTTTATCCCTTACGACCTCTTGATTTATAGATTCTTTTGAGGGTATCCCTCTTTTAATCTCATTTGTTTGAGCCTGGTCATCTTGTCCTGCAGCATTAGGATCTGCAACTCCTGCATTTTGATTCTGAACTCCATCGTTTACGTCAGGTTGAAAATAGTTTATAGTTTCACGTATCTTTTTATTCATGTCAATTTTAGCTTTTACTGAAACTTTTACATTTTCTTCCCCATAGAATGGTATAAGTACATTTGTTACTTTTGCTTTTACTGAATTTTCTAGCTGTTTTTCAAACTCTGCTCTAAGTTGGTTTAATTCAGTCTGAAGGTTTGGTGTCACTGAAACATCATTTCCTTCTCCATCTATTACGACTACATTCTCCATAGCAAGTTCTGGAATACTTTTTGCAACAAGTCTTTGAATAGCTTTGACCTGTTCTGGAGTAGGCGAGCCTCCATCTTTCATAATAACTACTACAGAAGCTGTCGTTTCTGTAATATTTTTACTATCAAGCACATATTTTCTATCTTCACCTAAAGCTATGGTTACCTTGGCATCCTTTACCCCATCAAATAGGGTTATCGTGGATCCAATTCTATCTTGAAGCTCAAAAAGCTTGTAGTTATTTTTTTCAAAATCTGTGGTCATAAGATCTATATTGTCTTTGAAAACATTATATGTGAATCCACTCTTGGGATAGCCTTCATATACTAGCTGAGCTTTTAATTTTTGTTCCTGCTCAGCTGGAACCAATATGGTTCCTCCATTTTCAAATTTATAATCTATTTTAGATTCTTGAAGTTTTCCTATTATCTCACTAGCTTCTTGATCATTAAGACCCGTAAATAATACCTCATAATCTTTATTATTTAAAATAAGTGCTGCCGCTACTGAAAATATTATTACTCCTAGAGTTCCTGCGATTATAATTTTTCTTGTTCGCCCACTAAATTTTGACCAAAATTCCTTAGCCTTATCTATATAAACTTTTATTTTGTCTTTCAATTAACTTACCCCTCACCATTTTGTTAAACTTTAATCCTTAGGCTTTTAGAAATTTATTCGCATTATTTCACTATATGATTCCATCGCTCTATTTCTCAATTGAACCATATAGTCAACTGAAATTTGAGCTTTCGTAGCCGCTATTGTAAGGTTATGCACATCATCTGTTTGCCCTGTTGCTAAAAGATATTGTTGTTTAGAAACTTCATCATCAGTCTTTTTCACATTGTTTACCGCTTCCATAAAAACGTCTTTAAAAACAGCATCTCCATTTCTGCTTGTTTGTTCAGAACCTACTGTTTTCCCAAATTTTTGAATTTCCGATAATGAAGTTATCTTCTGCATTTCATTTATAAACATAACTGCCTCCAAATTTTATCCTCTTATAGCACTTCTTATTCGTGCAAATTCATCAGATATAGCTCTTACGCTATATTGATACTGTAAGCTCGCTCTAGCTAATTCTACATATTCCGCATCTGTATTTACATTATTTTCATCCATTCTTACGCTCTCATCTTCTGGAATATTAAGCTTAAAGTCTGTAGCACCTATAATTTCTGTAAATTTTCCTTTTGCTCCAGGTTCTTCCCCTGTCAATGAATTGTTTTCTCTTACTAATCTAGACCTAAGTTCATCCTCAAATGTCAAAAACCTAGTTTTATATCCTGGCGTGTCTTGATTCGCTATGTTTTCTGATATAACCCCCTGTTTTTTCCAAAGATAATCTAATGATTTTTGAGTTAAATCTATAGAATTGCTAAATAACTTATTCATAAACTTCCTCCCTTAAGTAAGCTAGATACGATTTTCTATTAAATAATATCATTATCTTCCTCAAACTTTGACTTTCCTCTTTTATTCTCAATATCTATTCTAAATATAGCTTGTTTAAGCATGCTTTCTTCTACAAGATTTAGTGATATTATCTTGCACCCATAGTAATAATGCGGATCCTTAGGATATCTTTCTCTCCTTATTACTTCTAATTTTACCGGAAGGGGTTCTTTTGTAAATTCAAATAACATATCTACAACCTGCCCAACTTTTAGAGATTCCGATGTAAAAAAGCATACGCCTCCTCCACTTACATCCTTCATTACCACAGGTATTGCAACCTCTTCATCAGTTTCTTCATCTTCAAAAGTAACCTTAGTCTTATAAATATAGTCTACTTTAAGATCATTTTTTAGTTCATTGCTTATATTCTCAAAATCCTTAAAGAATACAGCATTGCCATCTATATACTCAATTTCACCTCTATATATTTGATCATATTTTTCAAGCGATTTAAAATAGAGTGTCCCTTTATCTTTGATCAATTTTACATCCCAAATAGAAAGAAGTTGGATAACCGCTATCTTAGATCCTACATAATCTAAATAAGCTCCTATAAGCTCATTACCTTTTTCATCTGAAATTATTACATTTTTATAAGGCTCAATATTTCGCTTGTCTGTAAAAGTATCGCTAGCTTTAGTCTCCAAATTATTGTCTTTAAGTGATTCTTTTGACATAGTCTAAATTTTTCCTTTCTCTCTTAAAAATAAAATTTGTTATTTTTAAGCTCAAACTATTAATAGCCAAAAAGTGTTTTTCTTAAATTAAGGGAATTAAAACTAGAACAAGGTTATAATCATCAAATTTAAGTTTTTAAAATTTATGTAACTTGCAAATTTGATCTATGGATTTGATAAAATTTAAAATCGTTGAGTTTTGATTAAAATTAAAATAGGTAAAATATTATTTTTTTATTATATTAACATTATACCTTTTTATATACCCTTGTTCAAGAAAATCACGTGGTTTTTTACGACTATTTTAGTGGCTTTTTTATGTCTTTTTTGTGTCTTTTTTGCACCATTCTTATTATTTAAAAACCTATTCACATCATCATTAATTATGATTTTAATAATAAATATAGAATTATTTGTAATCGTTGATATTATCTTAATTTTCGATAAGTATACTAATTTTAATTATATATTAATCTTTCTTAGCAGTCAAACTATTAATATCCTATATTTATATATTTTTCATACGTTTAGTATCTACCCCTCAAAAATAAAATACAAACTATTTAAAAAAATTAAATAAGCAGATATCCCAATTAGCTAAAATATAGTTTAAGCTTAATGATAACTTACTTTTAGGCAATCTTATTAAAGTCCTTAAAAGCTTTTGTACGCTTTGTGTCTAAAACCGATACAGACAGTCCTAGAAGTATTATTAACCCGCCAATCCACTGTAATGTCGATAGACTCTCCCCCAGTACAATCCTTGCCGATATAAGGCCTGTCACTGGAACCATAAGCGAAAGTGGTGATATCTTAGAAGCTTCATATTTACCAAGAAGAATACTCCACATTCCATATCCGAATATTGTCGCGCCAAGCGCTAAATACAGTATTGAAAACAACGATATGGGTTTTAATGCAAAAATCGAATCTAAAATCACCTTAGGTGAATCCATAAAAATTGCCATTATTAAAAGTGGGATTGGCGGAATTAGGCTGCTCCACACAACAACTCCCATCATGTCAAGCTTCTGACCTTTTTCTTCAGCCTTATTTGAAGCCGATTTGATTACTATATTGGAAATAGCCCAAAACCCTGCCGCTGAAAGCGTCAAAAATAGTGCAAAAAAAGATATTCCTCCAATGCCATCCAATGCACTTTTACCTATAAAACAAAGTCCTGTAAGCGATATTAAAAGCCCTACAAACTGCTTTGCTTTTATCTTTTCTTTAAGTATTATAAATGCTACTATAGGAGTCATAAATGCAGCTGATTGCAATAATATTGACGATAATCCTGCTGGCATGCCTATCTTCATCGCATAAAATAGACACGAAAACTGTCCCACCCCTACCGAAAATCCATAAAGCACAATATCTCTTAAGGAAATATTTGGCCTTTTTACGAAAAATATCGCCGGTATGACACACAAATATCTCAACGCTGCTAAAAGCATTGGGGGTACTCCAGAAAGTCCGAGTTTTATGACTGTAAAATTTGCTCCCCACACAATAACAACTAATAACGCTAATAATAAATCCTTCTTCTTCATCTATCCTCCTCATTTGAAATAATTTTAGCTCTAGCAAGTAATTCTTCCTTTGAATTACTTAGTTTTTCTTCAACTACCTCTTCCAATAATCTATCAAGTAAATCCCCTAAAGACTTCCCCTTTTGTATCCCTATTTCTAATAAATCATTACCATTAATCGCTAACTGACTAAGAGAAAAACACAGTTTTTCTTCCTTAATCTGCATTAAAAGTGATTTGAAAGGTTCTATGTTTTCCTCAAAATAAACATTTCTTAAATCAAGTAAATCTATAAAATCTTCGTCGCCATATTCTCTAAGCATACGTTTTATAAAAACTTTATCTCTTTTAAGGGATATTCTCATTCCCGATATAAGTTTAATTACTTTATTTCGAGTCTTATTATCAAGTCTTAAGCTATCTATAGCTTCCCTTATCACAACTATATCTAAATTCTCAAGATATTGATTTATAAATAATGATGCTAGTCTAGACTCAAAAGCGTTTAGATGTGTAAACTTCATACTCAAATTTTCAAAAAGTTTATCCTCTAATTTTAAACACGGGAATATAACTGTAAGTGGTTGGCCATATTTTTCCAATGTGCCCCCTACATATTCTCCCATCAGAAGTTTTTTTAATTCCTCGGAAATTCTTTCTCTAGATATATTTTTTAACAAAGCTTTGTATTCACAAATATACGCATAGGTATTTTCATCTATTTCAAACCCTTTTTCACTAGAAAATCTTAAAGCTCTAAGTATTCTAAGCGCATCTTCCTTTAATCTTTCGCTTGGGTCTCCTACACATCTTATTTTTCTATTTTCTATATCTTTAATGCCTCCAAATAAATCTATTAGGCCTTCCTTATGATTATAAGCCATAGCATTTATCGTAAAATCTCGTCTACTCAAATCCAACTTTATATCTTTTATAAAATTTACATGCTCAGGGCTTCTGTTTTTTATATAGTCCCCTTCAGACCTATAGGTTGTAATCTCATATATAGATCCATCTAACAAAACTCCAACTGTTCCATGTCTAATCCCTATGTCAATTATTTTAAAATCGTTAAAAATATATCTTATCTTTTCTGGAACAGCATCCGTTGTAACATCCCAGTCTTTTGGAGTAGAATCCATCAAAATGTCTCTTACACATCCACCTACTATGTAAGCCTCGTATCCATATGACATAAGACGTTCAAGTATCATAGTTACAGTATTAGGTAGCATCATAAGTTCAACCCTTTCTTGCGTTTCAAATTTTATGCTTTAAATTATATTTTATCATATACTTTAGCTATATTTAAATTAATTTATTTTTTTATTTGCTAAATCTGTAAAAATAATCTAATTAGCAATAGTTTTTATTTTTAACCAGCTATAAATTTATAGCGCTTGCATTTAAATAAACTGTCTGTTATAATTATAAAAATGTTTTATTTGTTTAATAATTAACAATTTTATATAATATATCTCAATTTAGACAGGAGGCCTGCTATGTATATCAAAAATCTATATGCCCTAAAAAAACCAGTTATGTCCTTTGAAGTTTTTCCCCCTAATAATGAAGCCTCGATAGAAACGCTTTATGAGCCCTTGGAAAAAATAAACAATTTAAATCCAGCTTTTATAAGTGTTACCTATGGCGCTGGTGGAAGTAATAATAGTAGCAATACAATTGATATAGCGTCTCATATAAAGAACACCTTATCTACCGAATCTCTAGCTCACCTAACAGCTATCAACTCAAGTAAGTCTGATATTAAAAAGCTTCTTGATGATATGAGTTCTAAAAATATTGAAAATATACTTGCATTAAGAGGAGATTTGACTCCTGGAAGCACTAATAAAGGCGATTTTGCACATGCGAGTGATTTGATAAAGTTTATAAAAGAAAATGGAAATTTCAGTATCGGTGCAGCATGTTATCCAGAAGGGCATGTGGAGTGTGATGATTTATGCGATAACTATAGACACCTTTATAAAAAGCAAGAAAATGGAGCTGACTTTTTTATATCTCAGTTGTTTTTTGAAAATGGAAAATTCTTTAGATTCTTAGAAATGGCCCAAAGCAAGGGAATAAAAGTTCCTATAATCGCGGGTATTATGCCTGTATTATCAAAATCTCAGGTAGAGAAAATGATATTTAAATGCGGCGTAAGTCTTCCTTCTGCTATAGTTAAAATTCTATACAAGTATGAAAACAGCCCTGAGGACTTAAAAAAAGCAGGCCTAGAATATACACTTATGCAGATAGAAGACCTTGTAAAAAATGGTCAAAGTTTTATTCACGTATATTCTATGAATAAGCCTGAAATCGCACAAAAATGCAAACAATTCTTTGATTCCCTTTAATATTGGAGTATATATGATCCAAAACCTAGATGTAGATATAATACTAAAAAAAATATGTACGGAAAATCAACCATTTCCACAAGATTTAATTTCAGATGTATCTGATTTGATTGCTAAATGTATAAAATATTCAAAACCAAAATACTGTTATAGAATTCTAGATATTGAACATATTTCTGAAACTGAAATAAAACTATCTAATTCAAATTATTCGCTAACAGGAAAGCATATATCCTCTCATTTAAGAAACGCTTCAAAAGTGGCTGTTTTTGCAGCCACACTTGGCGTTTCTTTTGACAATTATTTAAAAGTTTTGCAATTAAAAGAATTGTATGGCGCCTTTATTTTAGATATATGTGCTAATGAATACATTGAAAATTTCTGTGATTTTGTTCAAGAGGATATAAGAACGTTAGAAGATTTATCTGAGTATATGCTTCTTCCTAGATTCAGCCCTGGATATGGAGATCTTCCGCTGTCATCTCAAACAGAACTTCTAAATTTGCTTGGTGCCCAAAGAAAAATCGGACTTACCTGCACCTCATCACATATAATGATTCCAAGAAAATCGGTAACTGCGATTGTCGGTCTTGTGAATAAAAATATTTCCAAAATTCCAAATGATAAATCCGTATGTGATATTTGTCAGTTTAATAAAAATTGTGAGCTTAAAAAAGGAGGCTTAAGCTGTGGACGTAAGAGAATACATGAAAGATAACATTTTAATTTTTGATGGAGCTATGGGTACCATGCTTCAAAAAAAAGGACTTATTTTAGGAGAACTTCCAGAAAGCTTTAACATCACTCATCCAGAAGTAGTACTTTCAATTCACAAAGAATATGTACTTGCTGGCGCAGATGTTATAACCACTAATACCTTTCAGGCCGGAGAGTTAAAACTTCATTCCTGTCCTTACAGTCAAGAAGAAATCATCACAAGTGGAGTTAAGCTTGCAAAAAAATCTGGAGCCAAATATATAGCCCTTGACATTGGTCCCACAGGTCAGCTTCTAGAGCCTTTAGGGACTTTAAAATTTGAACAAGCGTATGAACTTTTTAAATCCCAAATGATAATTGGAGAAAAAGCAGGTGCAGATATCATTTTAATTGAAACTATGTCAGATATTTATGAAATGAAGGCCGCCATCCTCGCTGCTAAAGAAAATACCCACCTTCCCGTATTTGCCACTATGACCTATCAGGAAGACGGTAGAACTTTCACTGGCACTGATCCAGTGTGTGCTGTGTTTAGCCTCCAAAATCTTGGCATTGACGCAATAGGTGTAAATTGTTCTCTAGGCCCTAAAGAAATAATGCCTATTGTAAATCAAATTCTAAAATATTCTAAAATCCCAGTAATGGTTCAGGCCAATGCTGGACTTCCTAAAATAAGCGAAACTGATGCCGTATACAATATAAGTTCTTCTGAATTTGCTTATTATGCGGAACAAATGATTGATAAGGGCGTAAATATAATTGGAGGATGCTGCGGAACAAATCCTGATTTTATAAAAAAATTAAAACAGGTTTCTAATTCAAAATTTCCAGTAAAAAGAATAGTAAAAAAAGCATGCGCCGTAACCTCATCTACACGCACTGCTTTTTTGGATAATAAAATTACTGTAGTAGGAGAGCGAATTAATCCTACTGGAAAAAAAGTTTTAAAAGAAGCGCTAAAAACAGAAAACCTTGAATATATATTATCCGAAGCCGTATCTCAGGCAGAAACTGGTGCTGATATCTTGGATATAAATGTAGGCCTTCCCGACATAAATGAGGTTTACATGATTAAAAAAGTTATAAGAGAGGTACAAAGTATATGTGACCTTCCTTTACAAATCGATAGTGCGGATTATAAGGTTTTGGAAGAAGGCCTTAGAATATATAACGGTCGTCCTATAATAAATTCAGTTAACGGAAGTTCTGAAAATATGGCTAAAATCTTCCCTCTTGCCAAAAAATATGGTGCGGTAATAATAGGCCTTACACTCGATGAATCTGGAATTCCCTATGACGCTCAGGCTCGCTTTGATATAGCCAAACGAATCGTGGAAACCGCCGCCCTATATGATATTCCAAAAGAAGATATAATTATAGACTGTCTAACCCTTACCGCTTCAGCTCAGCAGTCCTATGTCTTAGATACGCTAAAAGCTATAAAGCTTGTTAAATCAAACCTTGGCGTAAAAACAATTTTAGGAGTAAGCAATGTTTCCTTCGGTCTTCCAAATAGAGCCCTTCTAAATGGCGCCTTTTTACTTAGTGCTTTTGGTGCCGGACTAGATATGGCAATAGTAGACCCTACTTCAGAAGATATAAGAAGATCAGTAGATATGTTTAGGGTCTTTAATACCGAGGATAACGATTCTTTAAATTATATACAAAACTACGCTACCCTATCACTTAAATCAGATACTGTCATTGTTCAAACAGAAGAAACGATTGCAAAAGATTTAAAAAAGCTCATTTTACAGGGCAGAAAATCGGAAGCGGCAAAAGAAACTTCACAACTCTTAAAATCAAACGATGCGCTTTCTATAATAAACGAATACTTCATCCCCGCGCTTGATATCGCTGGGAAAAATTTTGAAACTGGAGTCTCATTTCTACCTCAGCTAATAAAATCTGCGGAGGCCGTAAAAGCATGCTTCGATATAATAAATAGTTCAGAAAATCCAAATGTCTTAGAATATAACTCCTCTGTAAAAAAAGATAAGATAATCGTAGCTACAGTTGAAGGTGACATCCACGATATAGGCAAAAATATTGCAAAGATGTTAATGCAAAACTATGGCTATGAGGTTATAGACCTTGGGAAAGATGTCCCTGTATCCGAAATAGTAGACGCTGCTAAAAAATACGATGTAAAATTAATTGGCCTCAGCGCGCTAATGACTACAACTGTAAAGAGCATGCAAAAAACTATATCAGAACTTAAAAGTGCAGGTCTTGAATGTCAGGTCATGGTAGGGGGAGCCGTGTTAAATAAGGAGTATGCCGATTTTGTAGGCGCAGACTTTTATGTAAAGGATGCAAGAGAAAACATTATAGTTGCTAAAAGAATTTTCGATAATTAAATTATGATTTATTTTCTAAATTTTAGGTTTAAATTTGTTTTTTTGGGTATGTATAAATGGTGACTAAGAAAAAAATTATTTTAGGGGGTAATTAAAATGTTTAGTATGTGGAACAATGCTTTTGATCCAAACGAAGCTATGAAAACATGGTCTGATGGAATGAAAAAAATGTACGGTGTTTCTGAAGAAACTACAAAAGTATTTACTGATAATTTCAAAAGAATTTACGGTGAAAGAGATGAAATATTTAAGAGCTGGACTGACAGCTTTGGTAAAATGTACGGTTCAGAAGAATGGGCAAAAACTTTTGGAAAAGGTGTATTTAATCTAGACGAGCAAAAAGCTATTTTCAAAAGATTGCTTGGAAGTACTGAAGTTTACAATTCACTTTTTGAATTTTGGAACAGAGTAATGAAGGAAGCTCCATATGATTCTCCTGAAAAAGTGGTTAAATTTTGTAAAGATTACAGAGAAACTTACATGAACTCTGTAGGTAGCTTGTTAAAAGCATCTGCAATGGGAGAATACGCTCCTGCTGTAGATCAGTATATGGAGCTTTACAAAAGCTACATCAGCTTTTTTGATAAACTTTCTATTCCTTGGACTGATGGCGTAGAAGACTTCCAAGATGTTTATAAACGCATGATGTCTGGAAATCCTGATGCTATGAAAGAATACTTCAACATGCTTAACGAAACTTACAAAAATTCTTTTGGTCAAGTTTTCAACATGTCTAGTTTTGGACTATATAAGGAAAATGTAGAAACTCAAATGCAGGGCATAGATTCCTATCTACAATTCGTTAATATATACAACGAACTTATCGCACTTGTATATAAAGTATTTTCTGAATCTATGGAAGTTTTAGTTGATAAATACTCTAAGCTCATGAGCGAAGACAAGCAGCCTAAAACATTCAAAGAATTTTATGATTTATGGCTAGATATCAATGAAAATAATTTAGTTAATCTTTTTGGAACCGAAGAATTTTCAAAAGTTTACTGTGGTGTTGCAGAAAAATACTGTGATTTTAAAATAAAATTTGATAAACTTGCCGGATTATACCTAAAAGTTCTTCCACTTCCTTCAAAAGAAGATATGGATAGCCTTTATCAGACTGCTTACAATCAAAGAAAAGAAATCAAATCGCTAAAAGCTGAAGTTGCTAGCCTAAAAGCTATGACTGATGAAGTTGATTTACTTCGTAAGGAAGTAAGCAAACTTAGTAGCTTAGAGAAAGATTTTGCAGACTTTAAAAAAAGTATGTCAAAAAAAGCGGAGGTATAATTTAAATGGAAAACATGGGGTTTAATTTCAACAATGGTTTTGACTTCAAAAAGTCAATGACTGAAATGATGGAGTTTCAGTCTCAAATGTTAAAAGGGCTTAAAAATATGGTTGAGATTGAAAAAGAAAGCATTAAATCTGACCAGTTAGAAAAAGAAGTTGTTTATAGTGAAGATAAAATGAAGTTATTCCACTATACACCACTAAAGAAAAAAGGTTGTAAAATACCTGTTCTAATAACATATGCACTGGTAAATCGCCAGTATATGATGGATATTCAGCCCGATAGAAGTGTTATAAAATCCTTTTTAGATCAAGGCCTTGATGTATATATAATTGATTGGGGATATCCAACTGCTCAAGATAAGTATCTTACTATGGATGATTATATAAATGATTATATGAACACCTGCGTAGATATAGTAAGACAGCGTGCTAAAGTAGATAAAATAAACATGCTTGGAGTTTGCCAAGGTGGAACTTTTACTACAATATACTGTGCGCTTAACCCTGAAAAGGTAAACAGCATGGTTACTATGGTTACTCCAGTTGAATTTTCAAATAATGATACTCTGCTTTTTGCATGGAGTAAATTTATGAATATCGATAAGATGGTTGATGCCTTTGGTGTAATTCCTGGTGACGTAATGAACTCAAGCTATCTTATCCTAAAACCACTATCACTTACTCTAGATAAATATGTAAGCTTAGCAGAGCAAATGCATAATAAAGAATTCCTTCAAAACTTTATAAGAATGGAAAGCTGGATTTTTGATAGTCCAGATCAGGCTGGCGAAACTATAAGACAGTTTGTAAATGACCTTTATAAAGAAAATAAGCTTGCTAAAAACGAACTTGTTATCGGGGATAAAAAAGTAAATCTAAAAAATATAACCATGCCTGTACTTGATGTATATGCAGAATATGATCACCTTGTACCTGCTTCTTCAAGCAAGCCTCTTGCTGACTTAGTTGGTTCTAAAGATGTGGAGGTCGTATCTTTTAACGTGGGCCATATAGGAATGTATGTTAGCTCTAAATCACAAAAAGATATCGCACCAAAAATATCAGATTGGATTCTAAGCCGTAGCTAGGAGGAGACTTAATGGGAAAAACATATGAACTTTTAAATATAGGAGATACAGATTCTTTTGAAAAAACACTTTCAGAAAGTGATGTATATCTATTTTCTGGAATAACGGGAGATTTTAATCCCGCTCATATAAATGAAAAAGAATCTATGCAGACTAAATTCGGTGGAAGAATTGTCCATGGAATGCTTACTGGAAGCCTTATATCTACAGTTATCGGAACAAAACTTCCTGGTACAGGTACTATTTACCTAAAACAGGATCTTGAATTTCTAAAGGCTGTAAGAATAGGTGATACTATAAGAGCTGAGGTTCAAGTTATTGAAAAACTTGAAAAAGGACGTGTAATGCTTCAAACAAGATGCTACAATCAAAATGATGAAATCGTAGTTGATGGCAAAGCGCTCGTACTTCCTCCAAAATAATAGTTAAATAAAATGTATTTAAAAAGGATTCAGCAAATGCCGAATCCTTTTTAATATAAATTTGAAATCTATAAAAATATAATACAAATGTACACAATTCATTTATATTATATAGTGTATTTATAGTATATATGATATTATTTATAGCACAAATAAAACTATTCCAATAAATTAAGGACGGTGAAAAGCGTGATTAAAAAAATACGACAACACTATGTTTTTCAATCATATTTATCTTCATGGTGCGTAAATAATCAATTATATAGTTTAACAAATAATAAAATTTATCAACGTGGTCCACGTGCAGTTGCATTTGAAAATAATTTCTATAAGATTCCTAAGCTTAATGAATCTGAGATTAGTTTTCTAAATTCATATTTTGAAATAATTGATAATTCCAATTATATGAAAATGAAAAGATTTATTGAAGAAACCCAAAATTTCATGAGATTAGAATCTTTTCTAGATCCCCTCAAAGAAATGATGATAAAAGAAATAAACTTAGAAAGTAAAATATCTATCGATGACTTGTCTTTAGAGTTCGATAGATTAAGGAAAGAACACGATATAATATCAAACAATACTTTTGAAGATTTTTTATCAAATATCGAAAGAGGTTTTCCTATATGGTTAAATAAATTAACTAATAAGGATTTATCATTTTATAACTCTAAAACTTTAGAAAATAGTGAAGAAAAAAATAACTTTACTTTCTTCTTATCAATGCAATATTTCAGAACTAAATCCATAAAAAAACGAATATATTCAATTATTATTAATGAAATTGAAAAATCGAAAAATAAATATAACACCAAAATAAATTTTTTAAATAATATTGATATCTATAATATATTGTTTTATATAATATGGTATTATCAGCAGATTTTTAATTATTCGATAACTGAATATAATTTTCGACTTACCATATTAATTAATGATACTAAAATTCCGTTCATAACATCAGACCAACCAGTCGTAAATTTAAATGGAGATTATGAAAATTTTGAACAGGAAATTAAAGAACTAATATTATACTATCCAATAAGGCCTAATCTAGGGTTACTTTTAAAAGAAAACTGCCCCTTTGATACAATTAATATCACCGAAAAAGATGTGATTTATTATAATGACTTTATTGCAAATTCTTCTTATGAAAATATTTTTGCTAACAATAAAAATACGCTTGAGAAATATATCATAAATAATTAAATAATATTAAGCAAAATTTTAAGAAAAATTACAATGACAAATTGAACTAATTTCTATACTATAACAAAAATTATAAATAAATTGGAGGCATATATTCCCCTGAATGAATTCTGCAGCCTAGAATGAAATTCTAGGCGAAGCCCTAATGAAGGGGAATATATACCTCCAATTTCAAATATAACTACAAATACTACGTAAAAAAAGAAGGATAATCCTAAATAAACATTAAGATATATCCTTCTCATATTTAAGGCTATCGCCTATAGTCCTAATTCTTCTTTTGTCTCTTTGAATGCCTTAAGTGCTCTATCTAGATCTTCTCTTGAGTGACCTGCTGATATTTGAGTTCTTATTCTAGCTTTTCCTTTTGGAACTACTGGGAAGAAGAATCCTACTACATAAACGCCTTTTTCAAGCATCTTCTCAGCAAATTTCTGAGCAAGAACTGCATCTCCAAGCATTACTGGGCATATTGGATGCTCAGACTCTATTACTTCTAGACCAATCTTCTTGATTTCTTCTCTAAAGTATTTAGTGTTAGCTTCAACTTTATCTCTAAGCTCTGTGCTTTCCATAAGCATATCAAGCACTTTTATAGTAGCACCTGCAATTGCTGGAGCTAGTGTGTTAGAGAATAGGTATGGTCTTGATCTTTGTCTTAAAAGGTCTATTATTTCTTTTCTTCCTGAAGTGTATCCGCCGCTTGCGCCGCCTAATGCTTTTCCTAATGTTCCTGTTATGATGTCTACTCTATCCATACAGTTTCTGTATTCATGAGTTCCTTTTCCAGTTTTTCCTACAAATCCAACTGCATGAGAATCATCTACCATTACAAGGGCATTGTACTTATCTGCTAAATCACAGATTTTATCAAGGTCAGCTATTATTCCGTCCATTGAGAAAACTCCGTCAGTTGCAATAAGTTTAAGTCTTGCGCCATCAGCATCAGCTTGTTTAAGCTGAGCTTCAAGATCTGCCATGTCATTATTAGCATATCTATATCTCTTAGCTTTTGAAAGTCTTACTCCATCTATGATTGAAGCATGGTTAAGTGCATCTGAGATTATAGCATCATTTTCAGTAGTTATAGTCTCAAATAATCCTCCATTTGCATCAAAGCATGAAGAATAAAGTATAGTATCTTCCATTCCTAAGAATTCAGAAATCTTATCTTCAAGTTGCTTGTGTATTCCTTGAGTTCCGCATATAAAACGTACTGAAGAAAGTCCAAAGCCCCATTTATCATAGCTATCTTTTGCTGCTTGAATTACCTCTTGGTTGTTTGAAAGTCCAAGATAGTTATTTGCACACATGTTTATAACATTATTTACTTTTGTTGTATCTATTACACTCTTTTGAGCTGTAGTTATTATTCTTTCATCTTTCCAAAGGCCTGCATCTTTTATTTCTTGAAGCTGAGCTTTGTAAATTTCCATTGCTGATTTGTACATATTTCCTCCTAATATCTAGTTATTCAAAATTATATCGTTATACAACCTATATCCAGTTAAGTACAACTTTTCCTGAGTTTCCTGATATCATAGCCTCAAAGCCTTTTTCAAATTCAGTGTAGTGGAACTGATGAGTAACTATTGGTGCTAAATCTAGGCCTGATTGAAGCATAGCCTGCATTTTGTACCAAGTCTCATACATTTCTCTTCCGTAGATTCCTTTTAGGAATAATCCGTTAAATACTATCTTATTCCAGTCTACATGAGTTCCAGGTCCTTGAATTCCAAGCATAGCTATTTTTCCACCATTAACCATATTGTTTATCATAGAGTTAAATGCTACTCCGTTTCCTGACATCTCAAGACCTACGTCAAAGCCCTCTTTCATTCCAAGCTCTGCTACAACATCTTCAAGCTTTTCTTTTGCTACGTTTACGGCTCTAGTTGCACCCATTTTAAGTGCAAGGTTTAATCTATATTCATTTATATCAGTTATTACGATATGTCTTGCACCTGCATGCTTTGCTATTGCTGCTGCCATTATTCCTATTGGACCAGCGCCTGTTATAAGCACATCTTCTCCAAGAAGATCATATGAAAGTGCTGTATGTGTTGCATTACCAAATGGGTCAAATATACTTAATAACTCTTCTGGTATACTCTCGTCACAAAGCCATATGTTTGAAGCTGGAATTGCTGCATATTCTGCAAATATACCAGTTCTGTTTACTCCGATACCTTGAGTATGCTTACATAGGTGTTGTCTTCCACCAAGGCAGTTTCTGCATTTTCCACATACTATATGGCCTTCTCCAGATACTAAATCTCCTACCTGATATCCTTTTACGCCTTCTCCAAGCTCTACAATTTCTCCTACAAATTCATGTCCTATAGTCATCGGTACTGGTATTGTAGCTTGAGACCACTCATCCCAGTTATATATATGAACGTCTGTTCCACAGATAGCTGTCTTGTGAATTTTTATAAGTACTTCTCCTTCTTTTGCCTGTGGTTTCTCTACCTCTTCAAGCCAAAGTCCTTTTTCTGGGTACTTTTTTACAAGTGCCTTCATCATTTCCATTAGATAATTCCTCCTACATTTTACAAAAATTCAATATGTTCACAGCATTTACTAAATTTATGTCATTTGTTTTTGATTTCTAAGTAAATACGCTCTCTTGTATATTGTACGCCTACATTTTTATATTTGCAAGTGTTTTCTTGCAAACAAAGCATATTTTTCTCTTTTTTTGTATGTATTACTAATTTACATTAATTTATATTCATAATTTCGGTTGCCCATACAAGCGCTTCAAAATATCCTTTCATTATAGCTTCTTCATTAAGTCCAATTTTAGAAGATATCTTATTAACTTTTTCCCAGTCTGCACTTTCATAAGAACATACCAATTCAAAAACTGGCAATAAGTTTCCAGATCTATTTATAAGCGCTTCTTTTACATCCTCCGAAAGTAATAATCCATCTAGAGCTTCTTCCATTGGAATATCTAAAATAGTATCTATCATGCTCAAAAGACACATTATTGAAATTTCAAGCTTTCTATTTCTATAATAGCTGTTTTCTGATATATATTCACTAAACTTTGCTCTTACAAGAGATATATTTACAATTTCCATAGGCTTATCTGAAGATAATTCTCTTAACATAAGTACATTTATCCAGCGTTCAATTTCTCTTAATCCTAAATATACAAGTGAACTTTTTATCGAGTATATAGTATCTTCCGTATTTTTATGGCTTACTACCCTCATAAATCTATATGCTAAATTTATATCGGTTTCTATTATTTCTGCTAAAGCTTGATACGATGGTTCGTCTTTATGAAGTTCCTGAAGTATTCTGCAGTACTGCCCTTTTAGGCTTTTTTTGTCATTTGATTTAGATATTATGCTTGGCTTGAAGAAAAAATATCCTTGAAAAAGGTGAAACCCCATCTTTTTTGCAAGTAAAAACTCCTCGTTTGTTTCAATTTTTTCAGCCAGTAAAATCTTATTATCTTTCAGCGCACGTTCTACATCATTTTTTATTTCTTCTAATGGAGTTTCCATTAAATCATATTTTATAATATCTGATATAGGGGTTAATAAATAACTCTCATAGTCTTCTACAAAATCGTCAAGCGCTATCTTATATCCTTTGACCTTCAGATATTTTATCCTTTCTAAGAGTTCTGCATCTACTACCACATCTTCCAGAACCTCTATAATTAGTGTAGAAGGATTTATAAGTTCTATAGCCTCAGACATCAGAAACTCGTAATCAAAGTTTACAAAAGCCCTCTTCCCATCAACAATATTATTTATACCTACTTCAAATAGAGAATCTATAACTGTCGCGGTAGCAACCGTAGAAGATATTTCTCTATTAAAACTATTTGCTTCCTTATTATTCCTAAATAAAAGCTCATATCCATAAATTTTTTTATTTATATCAAACACCGGCTGTCTTGCTATATACAAGCTTATCCCTCCTAAAATGTTAATTTATATATTTGAAAAATTTAGCATCTTCTTTTACTACATGTTCTACGATAAGCTCTCCTACTATAAATTCAAAAATATCAGCATTAGTTATACTTCCCAAGTCTTTTTGTTTTTCAATTAGATTCTCTGTTTTCTTTAGTAATTCCACATGAAGCTTTCTATGTTCTTTTTCTTGCGGATATCCTATTTCCCTAAGAAGACTTTCTTCATACTCAAAATGATACTCTAAGTTTTCTAAAAGATCAGCTAGATTATTATACAAAACTTCATATGCCCCCGCTTTAAATATAGTCTCAATTATAGAATTTACTATCTTAAGGAGTGCCTTGTGTTGTGAATCTATTTCTATATTTCCACTATTCCAAGAATCCTGCCATTTCATATCTACAAAAACCTGTTCTTTTTCTTCAAAATCTCCACAAACTCTATTTCTACCTTCTTTTTTAGCTCTATAAAGCGCTCTATCTGCTCTTTTAAACCATGAATCTAGACTTTCATTATCTAGTCTTTGTGCTACCCCTATGCTTATAGTAACTGCTCCTACACCCATATGGTATATATTTTCTGCTTCCTTTCTTATTTTTTCTGACGCACAAAGAGCACCCTCAAGATTGGTATGAGTCATAAGAATTACGAACTCTTCTCCTCCCCATCTCGCAAATATATCAGTTTTTCTCATAAGCCGCTTTATTCTATCAGATAAAGTTATAAGCACTTTGTCTCCAATATCATGCCCAAAGGTATCGTTTACATATTTAAATCTATCTAAATCAAATACAACTAAAGAAAGCGGCGTATCGTATCTATCTGATACTCCCATTTCTTCAATTATTCGTTTATCAAAATAATATCGGTTATTTATGCCTGTTAGTTTATCATTTATCGCAACTTTATTTAAGATATTATTTTTTTCTTCAAGTTCTTTGACTAATAGTCTGTACTTTTCTTCTTTTTTTCTTATAACTTCTTCTGAAAGTATTCTATCCGTAATATCCTTTATAACAGACAGTACTTTATTGTCACCTTTTTTATCGTCTATAATTAAATCACTGTTGACCTCTATAGAGAAAATATGTCCATCAGTATGAAGTGCTTCATATTCACTTGGGCCTACCTTTTCACCATTTACAATTTTATTGATATTGAGTTCCAATTTACCATGATTATTTGGGGATATAAACTCTGTTACATATCTCCCAATAATCTCTTGTCCTCTAATTCCAAATATATTTTTAGCCGATGGAGATGCCATAACAATCTTACCCTCCGAATCAATAACTGTTATAGCGTCAGGCGATGCATTCATAATAGATTTGTACATAGCTTCAGTTTCTGAGAGCTTATCAGTTATTACTATTAATTCTGCTTTCTTCTTATCTAGTCTCTCATTCAATCTCTTTATATTATAATTCCAAAAAAAACTCAAACTTACAATTACACTAGTAAATGCTCCTACTAAAAATAGTAATCTATAATCAAATTTCCCCATAAACATACCCACTTTCTTCTATATAAGAAATTTTTACCCATATATATCCTTTTTAAAAATATATGCTTTAGATTTTAAATTGTTATTTATATACATATTTTGGGTATATTGACATACAAAAGGTTATAATATGTTAAACATAGTGAGGAAAAATTATGATAAAATTTAAAGAAGAATATAAAACTGGTATAGCCGTAATAGATGAACAACATAAGGAATTTTTTTTGATTGTAAATAGACTAGAAGTTGCCATAGTAAAGCAAGATCTTTCGTTAATGCTTTCAATATTAGATGAATTTACAAAATATACAAAATATCATTTTATAACAGAGGAGGTATTTCTTTCAGATTTGGAACCTCATTTGTTTAAAAGGCATAAGGAAATCCATGACAAAATAAAAAAAGATGTACTTGAATTGAAAACTAACATTGAAAATTCTTCTGACCCCCTGCCTTTATTTGTGGATTTATATGATATTCTTAAAGGTTGGATTATAGATCATGTATTACACGAAGACTGCATAATAAAAGAAATCAGTCATCGTTATTAGTTCATTTAAACCTTTATGTTTCGTAAATGAAATATAGACGTAAAAAAAGAGATATTCTCCTAAATAAAATTAGAATATATCTCTTTTTATGATGAAGCCATCTAAAATTCTTAGATTGGCTTATTTTCTGATGCTATTTATTATTTTTTAATAAATTTACTTCTTCTTGCAAAATATATTGGAAGTCCTATTACTGTTAATCCTAGGCCTATTCCAGCATTTACAGGCTGTGTAAATAATGTATTTATAACTACAAAGCTTCCTCCAATAATTCCTATCATTGGAACAATTGGATACATTGGTACTTTGTATGGTCTTTTTAAATCAGGTTGTTTCTTTCTTAATATGAAAACTGATCCAAAAGTCATAGTGTAGAATATCCAAATTACGAACATAACTAAATCTGTAAGCTGGTCAAATTTTCCTGAAAACGTCATAAGCACTGCCATTATAAACATAAATATTCCGCTGTTTACAGGTGTTTGGAATTTTGGGTGAAGTTTTCCAAAGAAATTACTGAAAGGAATTTTATTTTCTAATGCCATTGCATATGGAATTCTTGTTCCTGTCATTATATATCCATTTATTGCTCCAAATATTGATACTAGAATACCCACTGTTATTATTTTACCACCATTTGGTCCAAATATAATGCTTGCTACGTCTGCTGCTGGTGTAGCTGTAGCTGCAAGCTCTGATGCTGGTAATATGAATAAATATGCTATGTTTATTATTATATAAATTCCCATAACAAGTGAAAGTCCTCCTACGATAGCCTTTGGAAGATCTTTCCCTGGATTTTTCATTTCTCCTGCAATTGCACCTACATTCATCCATCCATCATATGCAAACATTATCCCTATAAGTGCTGATCCAAGACCTGCAACTACTGGGTGATCTGGTGATGTAAATGGCATAAGTCTTGCTGCACTAGCATTATCATTCATTAGTCCTACAACGATTATTGCTACAAGCGGTACCATTTTCCCTATAGTTGCAATTGTCTGAATAGCTCCTCCAGTTTTTGAACCAAAAAAGTTCATAACAACTAGAAACGCTACGGTTCCTATTGCTATTGGATTTATCGCTGCATCTGTTAATCCTAAAAGTGACACAGCTTGAACTGCAAGAATTATTGATAATGCCGCTACTGTTGCTGGGAAATAAATTATTGTCTGTGCCCATCCAAGTAAAAATGCTGCCATTTCACCATATGTCTCTTCTATATATGTCATCATTCCACCAGTTTTTGGTATAGCTGAAGCTACCTCTGCAACTGTAAGCCCTCCACATATAGTTATAAGTCCACCTATAAACCATGCTAATAATCCTAATCCTGGTGCCCCTGTTGCTGTAAATACTGCTGTCGGTTTAAAAAACACTCCCGAACCAATTGTTATCCCTATAACTATAGCTAGTGCGGGAACAAGTCCAAGCGTTTTTTCAAGTTCACCTGCTGCTGAAGATTTAGTTTCAGCTACAGAATGCTTGTTTAATTTTTGTGCTACTTCTGCCATGATATTCTCCTTTTAATATTACTTTCTTTTTTATTTGCATTATATTGTACTTTCGTATAAAATATTATACATTAGCGCAGTATATTATATCATGTGTATAATATACTGTACAATATTTTTTTGTAAATTTGGGGATACGTTTTCTTAATCAAATCAATTGAGAAAATTTCTTATTTGTGATAAAATTATCTAATAGAAGTGTTTAATATTATCTATCTTAAGACAGGAGGATTTGTTTGGACAATATAAATAAAATCATAGGAAATAATCTTAATAAATATCGTAAAAGTAAGGGTTTAAGCCTTGAAAAAGTTGCTGATATGACTGGTGTAAGTAAGGGAATGATAGGCCAGATTGAAAGAGGGGAAACTAATCCATCAATATCTACCTTATGGAAAATAGCAAATGGACTTCATATATCTTCTACTTCGCTTTTTGAAGAAGATCCCGCTGAGTTAATACTTGTCCAAAAAAATGACATATCTCCAATAAGTGAAAATAATGACAAATATAATGTGTTTCCAACGTTTACATTCGACCAAAATAAAAAATTTGAAGTGCTTATAGTAGATCTTGTTTCTGGATGTACTCATGAGTCTGAACCTCATGAAAATGGTGTAGAAGAATACATATATGTATGTAGTGGCGAATTTAAACTTATATTAGAAAATGATACTTATACACTTAAAGCAGGAGATTCTATTAAATTTTTGGCCGATAAATTCCATACATATAAAAATGATACTGATTCTTTATGTACCCTTCACTCTATAATCTATTACAATCAATCATAACCACCCGTAAAACGGGTGGTTTGCTCTAGCCCTATAAGGGCGTGTTACTTGCTGTGCTACTCGCACCTTGAACGGTTTGCCAACCGCATATTTTCTACAGTCTGCACCTAAAAGGTGCTTTTATTTTTTG
>JBOFWC010000063.1:0-2064 GCA_051653405.1 Proteocatella sp.
TATATCATAGGGGATACGATGCTTTATATAGGATATATAATTGTAAGCTGTTTACAGCTTGGAGCAACCATAGATTATTCGATTTTGATGACCAACAATTATCTTACGGCAAGGAATACCCTTGAACCGGAACATGCAGCAAAAGCAGCAATAAGTAGGAGTGCACTTTCTGTTTTAACCTCAGGTTCGATTCTTACGGTTGTCGGGTATGGACTCTATTTTAGTTCAACGATACAGGGGATTTCTCAGATAGGAAGACTTGTGGGAAGAGGAGCGCTATTTAGTATGCTTCTGGTGCTTTCGCTTCTGCCAGCATTACTGGCTATGTTTGACGGGCCTATAGAAAGACAGCAGGCCAAGTCAAATGAAAGAAGAGCAAGGATGAGACTTAAAAAAGAAGTTAAAAAACAGAATGATTTGGAGGAGGATTTAGATGAGACTGTATAAAAAGTTTATTTCCACAACATTGATTTTTAGTATGGCAATTTCTTGTATTTCTCAAGGGTATGTTTATGCCGCACCGCCTTCTCCTAAGCATGATGAATCTATGTATGTAAATTTAGATTATTATGGGGTAACTGAGGAAACTCGAATTGTAAAGAGTTATAGTGTGAATGGGTCAAATGAGATAGTTGATTTTGGAAATTATTCAAAAGTAACCAACATGACTGACTTCTCTAAACCTGAAGTAAAAGGTGGAAAAGTTGTATTTAAACTAGATAAAGATGTTTCAAGATTTTATTTTGAAGCAGTGCCGTCAAATCAGAAAATGGTGCTTCCGTGGAATTTTGATGTAGGATATAAATTAAATGGCGTTGAAAAAAAAGCTGAGGAACTTGCAGGGGCCAAGGGTCTTGTAGAGATAAAAATAAAAGCTATACCTAATAAAAATGTAGCGAATTATTATAAAAATAATATGCTGCTTCAAGTAGGTACGATTGTAGATATGGATGACAACTTGAGTATAGAAGCTCCGGGGGCTCAACTTCAAACTGTAGGAAATAAAAAAGCGGTAGTTTTTATGGGGCTTCCAGGGGAAGAAAAGGAATTTGTTGTACGCATAGGTTCAGATGATTTTGAATTTCCTGGGTTTGGAATCCTTATGATACCAGCAGAGCTTGATCAGTTAAAAGATATAAAGGATTTAAAGGACACTAAAGAAAAGATTGAAGCATCTAAGGATGCGCTAGATGCAAGTTTAGATGTAGTACTCGATACACTTGAAGGGATGCAGGGAGGCCTTGAGGATACCTCAAAGGGACTAAAGGATATTGACGGAGCTAGAGAAACCGTTAGTTCATCGAAAAAAGGGGTTTATGATAAGGCAGATAAAACACTTCAAAATTTGAGTGACAGTGCAGCACAGCTTGAAAAATTTCTGCCCCATCTAGAGGCTCAAGAGCAGTTTATAGTTGATGTAAATAATCAGGTTAATATAATAGTAGATACTACTAAGGAAGTTAAATATAAATTAGGAAAACTTCAAAAAGTATTAGATGATTTAAATGATAATTTAGGAGAAATGCAAAATATGGTTACGGATATGAGTACCATAAAGAGCAGAAGTACTTCTATTAGTAAAGATAAGGCTACTAAACGCAAGAAGACGACAAATGCAGATATTATAGAACTTATAGATCAAAATATAGCAGATTATAATAAGTTATCTAAAGACATTAAACAAGATATAAATAGCTTAAAAACATCATCTGCGAGCCTTAACAAAAGTCTTGATAGTTCAGATTTAGAATCAGATAGTGTGATGAAGCTTTCTATGGCAGTATCTGCAAGTGATCCAACGCTTGATGCTATTGCTCAAGGCGTAGGCCAAATTGGACAAGGGTTAGGTAAGCTTGGGACAGAACTTCAAAGTGTAGGCGCAACCGCTTCGGGGCTCAAATCTACTGCAGATCAATATTCTTCTGATATGAAGAGCAGCATGGGAAATACGAAGGCATTAAATGAAACTATAAGCGAGATAGCAGAGCTTTCCAAAAAAGTAATAGATGGAATTGTAGACTTAAACAAAGTTATAAATGACAATGAGCCGATTGCAGTTCAAGC